>CAYTDR010000440.1:0-5345 GCA_964436185.1 uncultured Candidatus Obscuribacterales bacterium
GTGGTTGATTTGATCACCTTGATCAAAGCCGGTCTGACGGACCAGGCAAAGCCGTTCGGAGTCTTACTTTTTATCGGTCCGACCGGAGTGGGCAAGACTGAGCTGGCGCGCGCTCTGGCAGAGTATCTGTTTGGTGACGTCGACAGGCTGAAGCGATTCGACATGAGCGAGTATTCGACTTATGATGCGTTCGAGCGGTTAATCGGGGTCTGGCACAAGCCTGGCAAGCTCACAGAGTTGGTGCGCCAGCAGCCGTTTTCAGTAGTACTTCTTGATGAGATCGAGAAAGCTCATAGCAATGTATTCGATCTCTGCCTGCAGATGTTCGACGCGGGAAGATTGACAGATGGTCGGGGTCGAACTATCGACTTCCGCCGCACCATCGTCGTCCTCACTTCGAACATTGGTGCCAGCGGTCCTGCACCGATCAGGGGCTTTGCGCCGCTGGAAGGGAACTCTGTAAAAGACAAAAGCGTGGACAAGGAGAAAACATTCCGAGAGCTTTCCAGATTCTTTCGACCGGAGTTTCTCAATCGCATCGATCGAATAGTCAACTTCCGCTCGCTCACGCTGGAAGTGACGGAGGGCATCGCCAGACGAGAAGTAAACAATGTTTTGCAACGAGCCGGAATTGCGCGAAGAGATCTGGCAGTGGACATAGACCCATCGGTGGTGGCACTTCTGGTCAAGGAGGGGTACTCATCCACTTTCGGGGCGCGACCGCTTAAACGTGCCGTAGAGTCGATTCTGCTCTTGCCGCTTGCACGAGCTATTGCGACGGGCAGGATTGCTGAAAAGTCGGTGGTGCGGCTGGGCGCGGTCGGCGATAAAATTGATGTGAAGATTGTCAGCGCCCCTCGACCGCCGGAGAAAAAGGAAACGAGCGAGTCGACGCAGCCGCTGCTTCTGCAGGCACGCACCCTTATTGAAGGCGTGGAAGAGCTGGAGAGCAGAATTCAATCGATGGCTCAGCGCAAGTCTTCGCTGCTGGATCGAATAAACGATCCCGAATTCCATCGTGACAAAGTGAATAAAGCGACGGTTTATGACGAGATTCACAGGCTCGACCAGTTTCTCTCCACGGTGGATGGCCTCAGCAAGGTGGCGCGAGGAATCGACGATAGGCTGTCCAGACCGATAACGAAACGCGACGTGCCATCGTTGCAAGATCGGATCGAGCGTCTATTGACGGAGTTGGACCATCTCAGCATGGTTGCCACCGGGTGTGATGCAGACAGCCTCAGCGATGCGTATGTTCGCATCAGTCTCGTGGATGTAAATGGCGAGCGAACCATAGGCGGTGTCGAGAAGCTGGCAGCAATGTACACGTCATTCGCGAGTAAAAGGAAACTGACCTTCGAGGTTGTCTCGGAGATGATCAGCACCACAGACGATGTCATCTACCTCCATATTGCCGGACTCGGCGCATACAGCCTGCTCAAGCGCGAAGTCGGTCTTCACAGGCTGGACAATCGCTACAAGGCGAGATCGGGGAGGAACGGCAAGGAGAAACATCACAACGATCGGGAGGTTGTCCGCATCGACGTGTTTGCGGCAGAAACGCCGGACAAGGCTTTCCTCTCGAAAGTCAAATCAACAGTAGTCTCCGCCAGTGCCAGGGATTCACGATTCCTTAAAGGAGCGTGTTTCGACGTTTCGCTTTTCCACGAGCCTTCGTTGCGATCGTTTCAAGGCAGGCTTTCAGGACCGAAGGATGTGGCGCTTGAGAAGTCGATGTCGGTTCTATTCACCATGATCAAACAGTTGGAGACGAGTATTGATGAGAATGATGGAGAGGAGCTCGTTCGTCATTATGAGCTGGGTTCCGACGCAAAGGTCAAAGATAAGAGAAGCGGCAAAGCGACCACGAGAGTTGATCAGGTGCTGAAGGGAGACCTTGAGCAGTTTTTTCAATAGGTATGTAGTTGAACCACGACAGCGAGCGAAATACGATGGCGAAAATCCTGGTAGTTGAAGATGATGATGAATTGCTGGCTGCAGTCCGTTCCTGCCTCGACTCGCAAGGATATTCGATCGAAGCAGTCCAGGACGGCGAAGCTGCTAAAGAGAAGCTGCGATACTATCGGTACGATGTCGTTATTATGGATTGGAATCTGCCGGGCGCAAACGGCGTGGCAGTTCTGAAGGATTTTCGCAATCGTGGTGGCACGACACCGGTGCTTTTGCTCACAGGAAGAACAGAGATCGATGACAAGGAAGTTGGTCTCGATTCTGGCGCCGATGACTATCTGACCAAGCCCTTCCAGCCTCGAGAGTTGCTGGCCAGAGTGCGTTCGCTACTGCGCCGACCGCTCGAGTATTCAGGCACGGTACTGCGTGTCGGTAACATCAATATTGAGCTCGACAAGCAGAGAGTCCTGAGGAATGACGAGGAAGTTTCGCTCTTGCCATTGGAGTATAAGCTTCTGGAATTCCTTATGCGGCACGAAGGAAAACCATTTAGCGCAGAAGCGCTGTTGGAGCGGGTCTGGGATTCGAGCTCAGACTCCGGTATCGATGCGGTGAGAACATGCGTCAAAACTCTGCGGCGCCGAATTGCAGATCCGGACGGATCTTCCATTCTGCACACCGTCTACGGTATCGGCTACAAAGTGGCTGCGAATTGAGCTCTCAATGCAGATAAGTAATTCGGCAAATTGTGATTCGTCGCTTAATGGCATTGACCACGCCGCCGGTCACCCTTGGTGTGGAAAGCGTTCTGAACGTCAACGGTCTCGGCAGTAAAGTGAATGCTATTCAAGATCTTAGTGCATCCACAGTAATCGGCAAATTGCGATTCTTAACCTGGTGGCATTGACCACGACGCTGGTCAGTCCTCGGTGTTGAACGGAATTCTGAACCAGAATGTGCTGCCCAGCCCGGGCATGGAGCGGACACCGACGGTGCCACCATGCAGCTCGATCAGACTCTTGCAAATTGCTAAGCCGAGTCCGCTGCTGTTCGTGGCAATGCTCCCTTCCAGTTGTTTGAAACGCTCGAATATGGCAGCTTGTGAATCCAGATCTATTCCAGGTCCTTGATCGATGATTCTGACCTCCACCTCGGTCCCATCTACCGATGCTTCCACCTTGATCTCTCCGTTGACCGGAGAATACTTGATGGCATTGGAAAGAAAATTGACTATCACCTGAATTAGTCTCTCTCCATCGGCAACGATATCCAGGTCCGATTCGCTGAAAGACATTGAGACACCTCTGGCAGTGGCTAGAAGTGAGAGTTCTTCGACGGAATTATTGATAAGCACGTCCAGATTGACTCGTCTCTTAATTATCTCCAATTTCTGCGACTGAATTTTTTCCATGTCGAGGAAGTCGTTAACCAATCGCATCAGTCTCTGGGTGCTCATTCCGATCTTTTCCAGCTCGGCCTTCGCCTTTGTTGGGAGCTCGCCTCTGGCGCCGGACATGAGCATCTCCTGTCCGATCGTGATCGAGGTTAATGGTGTGCGAATATCGTGTGATACCATGGCGACGATTTCACGTCTTAACTGTTCTGCGCGCTTGCGCTCCGACATGTCGTGCACGACGCAGAAAAAGGCGCTTTCTTCTTTCGACCAGTGCATGGACCATAGCGAGTCGGTAGGTTGCCCGTTTTTTCGCCGGATTCTTACTTCCAGCGTCGAGGTACTTTTGTCTCCAATGGCGCGTTCTAGCGGATGGCCACCCAAGCCTTTGTCTTGAGCAAAGAGAATCTTTTTTATGTGCTTGTCGAGAAGCTCATCTTCGGTATAACCCCAGTTGTCGAAGCTGCTTGGATTGACGGCCGTAAACTGTCCCTGCTCGTTGATACTACATATGACATCAAGCGCATTATCGACGACGGCGCGCTCTTTTCTTCTTGCAAGAGTAACCGACTCCGACATATCTCGGAAACGTTTGTCTAGCTGTGCAATCTCGTCGCTGCCACCAATTGAAGGCAATAATGTTTCTTCACTCACCACTCTGGCTGTGTTTTGCATTAATACCTGCAAGCGGCGAGCCGTTCCTCGATTAAAGTAGATTGCCAAACCGAAGGCCAAACAAACATTGACCATGACGCCGCACATAAGCCATTGCTCGACCAGCCCGCGCAACCTGAGCTCGACTTCTGGTGCATCTTTGGCGAGCTCGCGCTCCTTATCGATGACACTCTCGAACAGGTTGGAAAGTCTTAGAGAAAGATCTTGCAATCGCTCATATGGAGAACCTCCAACCAGTTGCCCGCGATCCATCTGATCGTGCAACTCTTCCATCGTCTTGAGCTCTTTGTTTACGAGCTCATCTATAGCAACCACTTTCAGGGTGGCTCGCTCGTCGAAACTAGACAACTTCCCAATTAAAGCAAGTTGCATACGAATGCGATTTTTCACTTCATCGAACTGAGCAGTGAACAATGGATTCTTGGTGGCATTGTAACCGGCAATCGATACACCGGCTTCATAGAACATTCGCTGGAGGTTTTCAGTTTCCAGGACAAGATTTCGCGATCGTTCCGTAAATCTGGCGTTCTTTTCCACTTGGAAGAGCAGAAAACCGAGAACGCTGACAAAGAGCAACTCAAAGGTGAGTGGGACTGCAACCAGTATTAGTGCCTTATGCGAGAGCTTCATGTCTCGAGCGGACCGCCTCTTACTTAGAAGTTTGACCGCTCATCTCTTTCTCCATCTTCATGAATGTTTCTTTTGGCAAAGCGAGTGTTCTGTGAAGTTCTTGGGCCTGCTCGAGCATGCCCTTTCCTTCTCCGGATTGGCCATTGAAAGAATGCCCCTTTAGATTAGCATGCGCATTCCGGCTCTGGTCCCTTATCATTCGAATCTTGGTTAGAAGCCGTTTTACTTTGTGCTTGGGACCGAGATACTCGGTTGACTTCAGAATTTCATTTGCCTTCGACAAATATGCCTCCGCAGCATCTAGATTTCCCTCGAACAACTCGCATTCGCAGAGACCGACATATGCTGTAGATAGTCGATCAAGAAACCTTCCTTTGGACTTCTCGAAAATCGCGACCGCTTTTTTCAGGTGATCTCGTGCTTCATCGACCCGCTTGAGCTCCAGCAGGGCGAGACCCAGACTTCTCAATACGATTGCATCAAGCTCATCCTCCTGGTTGTCACTTTCAGCTATGTCCTTTGCTTCAATCAATACCCGCAGTGCCTCTTCCCCTTTTCCTAAGCGCATCTTGATCATTCCTTGCCGGCTCAGTATTCCAGCCATAGCCAGATCTCGATCGCCGAACTGCTCTATCAGATGATTCATCTCCTGAGTGGTGTAATAGTCGGCCTGCGGCCAGTTCATCCGTGATGCATAGAGAAAGGACAGTGCTCTGTATGTTGTGGTCAAGCGAAG
>CAYTDR010000440.1:5355-6792 GCA_964436185.1 uncultured Candidatus Obscuribacterales bacterium
GCCTCACGATAGTATTTCTTCGCCAGGTCGATCTCGCCTCTAGTATCGTGCATCTTGGCACGGGCCATAAGCAGTTCCCATCTCGTATGCACAGCAGGATCCTCTGCTCCGTGAGCGGTGCGTGTTGGTAGCATTCGCGTTGGAAAAGTAGGACATACCGAAGGAACTTGCTGCTTGTGCCAGGGCTCGTCGCTATCCGCCAGTTTTAATCCGGCAGTACAACATCGTACACAGAGATCGATTGGAAGATCGTATAGGTCGTTCTCCTGCTTTTTTCCCTTGTAAAGTTCAATCGCACTCTTGAAATTTTGGCGCGACTCTTGCTTATTTCCCAGGAAGAGCAAGGCAAAACCTTTGCCCGCGGTGAGTTTCGCCTTCAGGTCCGGTGCATTGTATTTTGATCTTTCGAGAGTTTTCAGCGCATGCTCAAAATACTTCAAGGACACCTTGAAACGCCCCCGGACGAGAAGCGCTCCTGCCAGGTCCTTTTCACATTGCAATGTCTCGATCGTAGACAAACCGGCGCTTCTTGCTTCATTCAAGGCATTCTGATACATCTCTACGGCAGTCGGTCTCTTTCCGGCCACCAGGGCGTGGTCAGCAAAGAGCTGGTATCGGTCGGCAAGTTTCGAGTGATACTGTTTCGTCCAATCGGAAAGCGGTCCCCATTGGTGGTGCAAACTGCAGCCGGTGCACAAAACCAAAGTCACGGATACAGCGAGTATTCTGAAACCTTTGAAGAATGATGATCTGTCAGTCATCGTTGCCGACCGTGGCCATGCCATTCTGTATACCCACCAGGATACAATCACCATCGTGTTTGGATGCATGATTGTCTGCGCCCAGGACGCAGTCAACATGTCTAGGATAATGGGGAATCGATCGGATTGTCAGAGTCTCCGCATTGCGCCAGCATCGCTGTTTCTATCGTAGATCAAATTAGTGATGCTGTCGGAGTAGAGTTCTGATAACTGATCATACCTGGTTATGGAAGTACACGATGACGGACGAGTTGGCGTGGACGCCAGTCCCGATAAACCAAGAGTTCGGACTCAAAGAATCCGAACTCCCCCGCTGGTTAAACTTAGTTGCTGGAAAACGGTTCGGGCCCCGCGAAGAGCCCCGAACCCCCGCTGCATAAACTTCAATTGGTTTTAGAATTCGCAAAGAGTTCGGACCTCGTGAGAGTTCCGAACTCCCCCTTGCGCATAAACTCTGTATTTTGAGTGATTTAGTAAAGAGTCAGGGTCTTGTGGAAGACCCGAACTCCCCCGCTGAAAAATTGAATAAGTCGATTGTTTAGTAATGGCCCGGACCCCGCAAAGAATCCGAACCTCCCGCTGGTGTAATCTTCGTAGCTTTGATTTAGTAAAGAGTTAGGGTCTTGTGGAAGACCCGAACTCCCCCGCTGAAAAACTGAATAAGTTGATTGTTTTA
>CAYTDR010000441.1:0-6568 GCA_964436185.1 uncultured Candidatus Obscuribacterales bacterium
TCTTCCATTTTGTGGCAGCATCTGCGGATAGACTTGCCAGGCTGATAACGATCACACCGATTGTCAAACGATCGCCGAAGCGTCGTCTTAGTATACTGGATTTTAAACTCAATAGCGGCTCGGGAGTGGCGACGACACTTTTCAATACTCTACCTGCTTGAAGAAACAGAAGGCATCAGCCGGACTGCTCGCCTTCCAGACTTGAAAGGGAAATTTTGTAACCCAACCCTTTCGTAGATTCTAGAATGGGCGGCAAGCTCGGGTCCTCAATTTTCCTTCTCAAACGAAGGATGCATACTCGCAATGCCTCGTTAGTTACATCAGCGCTCGAGTCCCAAACATGCGAGATTAGTTTCTCCGAGGATATGTATGAATCAGCATGGCGAACTAAAAATTCCAGGACATCGAACTCTCTTGGAACGAGCTGAATCTGTTTTCCTCGAACGGTCACCTGGCACTTATTGTAATCCAAAGATATCGGACCGGTGTTCGAGCTGGACTCAAACAGTCCGGTCGAACGACGTAACAAGGCTCTAACTCTGGCGGCAAGTTCGATCATGTCGAACGGTTTGGGTAGATAATCATCCGCGCCTGCATCCAGACCTTGCGCTTTATCAATAGTCTGTGCCTTGCGCGTCATCATTAGAATGGGAATCTTTCCTCCCTGCTGACGATACCTTTTGCAGATTTCCGGACCACTCATCTCAGGAAGCTGCCAATCGATGAGCGCCAGGTCAAAACCCGAATATAAAAGCAGGTGCAATCCGTCCGCGCCACTGGGACTGGTTTCTGCTCTATATCCTTGCGAATTGAACCATTCAGTCAATGTAGCCGCAAGAGTCATGTCATCTTCTATTATGAGAACCTTTGACAATCTGAGCGCTCCCGTCAACGCTATCAATTTACCCTTTGCTGAATTTGTCCAATCGCAACCGACCGCACGTTCCGGGATAGCGGCGAGTTTGACGGCGCGCTACAGAATTTGCTTCCTGGAGCCACGCGCATCAGGGCGGCGAAGAGCCCGTCTAGCTGCCATAGTTAATGTCAGTTGTCTGTTCACTGATTTTTGCTCCGCGATCTGTCGGCTAGTTCCTGGTAACGTTTGGCCTTCGCTTGCAATCGTTCCTTTTCCGCCGGAGACGTGGCGATGACTACGGCGGACAAAAGGTGGTTTGCATAACCCTGATGGAAGTCACTAGCTCCTCGCTCACCTGACCTCAGATACTGCAGGGCTCTCTCGAAAATCGGCTCGAGGGCGGAGAAATCGACACCTGCTCTGGATAAGCTAGAAGCAGCACTAAAAACTGCCGCCGAGAGTCGGCTCGCCGATTCAAAGTCCATAGCCCCAGTTCGCTCGCCAGGAAGCAAGGAGAGAAGGCTGTTGCAGGACGCTAGCGCATCATCGTTGGGAAGTTTAGCAGCCAGATATAAGCCTTCCACACAGACCGCAATCGTCTCCTCCTGATTCATCGGTTTTCGGGACAGGGCCATGAGCTTCTCGTTCAAGCGCTTCAGGTAAGCAGGATCTCGACGCTCTCGAGATGCTCGACCGAGAGTCTCGGCAAAGAGTGCCGGACCGCATCTGTCTCCCGATTTTTCACAACACTCAATTGCTTTCTCGATCATCTCCTGTCGCGAATTAAACCAGAGACTTCCGACTGGGTCCATCTGGTGGCAATGACGGAGGCACTCTGCAAGTCCTTCTGACTCTGGGTGGTGGCGCAGAATTTTTGCAGCATCTTCAAAGTATCGCAAAGTGTAAGTGATTCCACTTTCAGCGCTTATCAATCGACGAGCAAACCCAATTTTGAGCTGGGCGGCCTCAACGCTTTTCGAATCGAGACCGAGCGCGACACGGAATTCGAAAGCCCTGTCGAACTCTCGGGACGCATCTGAATACTTACCAGACTCTAAGAATCTGGATGCTCGTCGCTCATGGAACGTGGGGAGATCTTCATTGGACTCCGGCGCTTTTGGCTCGCTGGCCCTCGCCACTGCTGCTCGAAAGTGCCTGTAAATGGTTGAATCTCGACCCAAGTCAGGGTCAGCGATATTGCGTTCGGTCAACTTCACCACGGCTCGAGAGAAATTCACAGCCTCGGTTGTCGTGCCTCTCTTTATCAATCGGTTGAATTCCTTATGGAAACTAATCAGGATGTCCTGCCAATCATCTTGCTGAGGTTTTGTCAGGTCCGCCTGGTCACGCGGAATATACTCGTCCACCAACCGTTGCGCCGTCTCTATCAACTGCCTGTTTCCGCTACTGATCGCCTTTGCCGTGACGTTCCAGGCAAAACGTCGCTCCTCGTCATGTCCTTTGGAGTTAGCCAGAGTGGTCTTGGCTAAACTCAAGGCGCGCATCAGCTCATCATCGGTCATATCATCTTGAGCGTCCAGAATTGTGTTCAAGGCTTTCAATAGATCCTCTCGTTCTTTGGCTGGAATTTGTGACGAGCACTTGTCGAGAGAGGCATCTATTCCTTGCTGAAAAACTGCTTTAGCCTTTGTCTTAATTGTGTGATCGCTACTTTGAGACAGTCGCGCAATCGTGGACCAGGCAATTGCTCGTTCGGACTCGCTACCATATGTGGGGTCATGTAGCAGGCTCGCGCTCTGGGTCAGCAAGACGCGTTCAGCCAGCGCGACGACCTGTTTGTCATTTCCGGAGCTTAGCAAGTTAAGCCGTGCCCAGGCTGCTTGCCTCTCGGAGTCAGCTACTGATCGATCGCAAAGAATCCTATCGATTGCCGCTATGGCGCGCTCAGGTTCCAGGTCAGGCAATACCGAGATAAGAACTGGTGCGCTTTCGGAGGGTCTGGATTGAAGAGCTTGATCAACGATAGCCTTGAAGCAGTTGGAGAAGTGCTGAGCCAAACTATTAGCAGGCGGCAGCGTTTTGCCATATTCGCGGTATGCTCTAACCAAGTCCATCTTCGCGGTGGCGGAAAGATTTTCCACACCATCCAGGGCGAGCATCGCTTCCATGCGGCGAAGCTGCTCACGAGCATTTACCCGAGCGAGAAAACCTTGAGTGTCGAGAATTCGTCTTTCGGCCAACGTCTGGGGTAATCCATTCTTCTTGTAGTGTTCAATAATGCCTGCATACTTGGATAGACACTTGGCTCTCTCTTCGTTGGCGCGGCCGACTTCACGCCAGACGCCACTAGCCAAGAATTCGTTGACCTGCTGCTTCGCCTGATCTGGGGCACTCACCAAAAGAGCGAGCGCTTTCTCCCGAATCGGTTCGTCTTCGCGAGTCGCTAATGCAGCGATTCTCAACCAGGCCTTTTCGCGATACTGAGAATCGCTTTGCGCCAGCCTCTCCGAGGTTGCCACCATTCGTGCTACCACAAGCTGACTGGCATCATGGTGAGGAAGACTACAACCGTCGGTGAGCGCCTCCAAGCACATTCGTCGCATGTCTGCGCTCGCATCGGCATGAAGACCAATCTCTAAAAGCATTCTACACGCCTCTGCCGCTCGATCCGGCTGCACTCCCGGTTGCGATAGGACCTGGCGACAGATGACTTCAATACTCTGTTGTGCCGAGCTTCCAGTCAATCCTCGCAGCTGGTCTACGATAATCTGCCGATCATCAGGATTGCTGTTAACATACAAATAGCCAAGGTAGCCACCGACAAGCACTCTTCTGTCAGATGTCGTTTCACCAGCTTCATAGCCGTCAGGCAAATGACTCTTAAAAATGGTGAATGCCTCATCGGTGTTGCCGGTTCCCGAGAGAAGCCTCGCGGCCAGCCCCATCATCGCGCATCGATTATCGGCTAGAGAAAGACCTTGCCTCAGCATCTCTTGGGCATCACGCCGATATCCATATTGGGTGCCGTCCCAAGCCAGCTCCGCGCAGATCATCGCTGCCTTCGTTCTGTCTCGGAGGCTGAAACCAGTATTTTCACCTTCGAGAATCACAAGTGCGGCGGATAGTCGCACCATTTCAGAGCCGTTCCATTGCTTCTTGCAGGAAGCGAGGTTGTCCCGCTGCTCTTCTTTAAGGATCGTACGCAAATCCTCAGGCAGAAGAATCGAATCAGAAGAGCGATGATCATTGGAAAGACACAGGCGGACCAGGTTGATTCGTGGATCGTTGGCTCCTATGGGCAAACCCTTGGCTGATCTCAAGACTTCGACAGCCATCTCGTAGCAGTTTACATCAATTAGATTCCCATTCTTGTCTCTCGACTCACCGGCCAAAGTGCTCTTCATCAGCTCGGCTCGCTGGACTGCACTGAGATTCTGACGAGAGTATGCCAGAGATTGAGGATCTCTCCAGATGGCCGCAACGCTGTCGCGCCAGTTAGCTAGTATGTTTCGAGCTCGCGCTTGCAATTCGTTGATATTGGCTACGGTGACAGACTCCTCGACACTGCTGATCGCGTCCAGCAACTTGAATGACTCATAGTGCCTGTACTTCTCAATGCAATCAAGAAGTCTGTGGCGAAACTGATTTCTCGGCTCGAATGCAACTCTGTCGCTCTGTGCAGGCTGATCGGTGGTCATGGAGATATCATGGACAAGCACGTTGCGCGCCAGTGTGCCTAAGTATTCTCTATAAGTAGTGTTATTCGGGTATTTCTCCGCCGTTCCTATCAGAGTCTCCAGCAGTTGCCGCCGGTACTTAATGGGAAGATTGTGATCGCACATCAGCATTTGCGTGCCCCCCAACACTTCTGTGACCGAACCTTTTCCTGGATCCAACAGCACACAAAGCCCGTCTATCAGCGTCTGCGTAATGCTTTCCATCTGTTCTTCCGTTGCACCGTGAAAGATCTCAGAACGCCTGTCCAACATATAAATAAGCATCTTCCTCTGCGCGACTCCATCATGATTGCCGGCTGGCTTCAAAATGTTGTTTTTCAAGACTCCGAGAAACTCGACCCATTGAGGATGAGGTACTGTCTGCCAATTCAGTCTCACGGGTTCTCGGCGCTGCTGGTGGCAATTCCTTGTGCTCGCTTGAACTCGCGGAACGGGGTTGCGCTCTTCTTCCGAAACTAAAGACACCGGTCTATCACATGGCGCCATTGTCGTGGTTGGACAGGTCTCTCTTTTTCCGTTTGCAAATACCACTTCAGGCAATTTTACAGTGTAATCATGGAATTCGGGATCGGCTCGCAGCACCGTTTCAGCCAGGGTTTGCCTGGCCCACTTTGAACACTCGGCGGTGGAATAACGATGCACCGGTATCATTCGCGCCGTTAAATTGTCGCGCTCGAGGAAGTATTTCCAATCCGGTACCGGTCTATCGGTGGAAACTTTAATCTGGACCAATTTCGACCTGATGCCTGCGTCAGGCTCCCGCTCCATAGCGGCGATCAGCTCCGGCGCCGTGCCCTGACCAATCTTGATCATGGCATTTATTGCAGCCAGGCGAACTCTGGCATCGGGCTCATAATTTACGAATGGCTCTTTTCCGTTTTGTGGTGCCCGTGTGGATAACTTGATACCATCTGCGCCACCGGACCTGGATGGCGGAAGATTGGTCAACGCACTCACAGCTGCAGCCCGCAACTGAGGATATTCACGAACGCGAAAGGGTGGAACAAGCAAAAGATTGATGGCATCAGCTGCCTCTTGCGACCGCCCGAAGAGCGCCGTGCAGGCTGCTGGCTCGGAAGCTCGATTGAGCAACGCGGTTTGCGCTAGAACAGTCGACCTTTTGTCGTGATGCTGAAACAGTTTTATAAGTTCGGCTCTACCTGCCTCATTCAAATATTCAGGTTTGGAGAGATCCAACATGGATACGGCCTGGATGACGGAGTTGGAATAATGGTCGTTGCCGTGAGCTGTAGTAATAATATCGAGGAGCAGCTGGTTGAGCCGTTTTCTCCCGGAATCGCCTGCGAACGGACTGTTGCCTTTCAGCTCCTCCAGCGCCGCGATCGCCGCGATGCGCTTCACTGGATGATCCTCGGTGGCAGTGGCATCCAACTCTTGCACAACCTGGTCCAGGTAGGAGGTGGTGGCTGAACTTAGCGAAGATGCCGAAGCGCAATCAAGCGCCCGCTGACCTATAGATTGCGCCAAAATGTCGGCGTCATTATTCGCACCAAGCTCGAACAGAATTCCCGCGGCCAATCCGCGAAGGTTTTTGTCTGCTCCGGGATTGAGAGCGAGTCGCTTGAACGAATCTATTATGTCCCTGGAAGTTGCACCGTAGCTGCGCGCGTTGTAGGCATCGCGTTCGGGTGCTGACAACCCGGGCACCACATTCGATTCGACAAGCCGCAGTCCGTTGCATACCTGCCCAAGCTGGGTCATAGCAGCGATGCGCTCCGCTGCTGAAGCCTTTGAGTTACCAACGATCTCTTTCAAGACGATGGCTTGAGTAAATGGTGTAATCTGACCCAATCTGGTAAGGACATCACTAGCGACGAACTTGGTCGCGCTAGCACCGGTTTCGAGCTTGTCATGAAGGCAAGCCACCGCCATTTCCGTGGTTATCGGAGTGCCGTCGACTCGTGTCAGAACGTGATCATTCGGCAGCCTGCCGTCTTCTCCGGCAGTAAGAAAAATCAACGCTACTGCAGCACTGGAGCGAAGATTGGCATCG
>CAYTDR010000441.1:6578-6791 GCA_964436185.1 uncultured Candidatus Obscuribacterales bacterium
GGGCCCCGAGCGCATCATTGTCGCCAGTCGTGATTTGTAGGCCTCGATTTGAATCCGACGCTCGGCCTCGCGCAAGGCCGGTTCATGGATAGTCTCCGGATAGTCAGAACTCATCAGCTGGGAACATCTTCTTGCTAGCGAGTTGATCTCATTACCGTTCGATGAGGACGCATTGGCCAGCAAACAAGTATATCCCCCCAGCAGGGCTCGCTG
>CAYTDR010000442.1:0-6788 GCA_964436185.1 uncultured Candidatus Obscuribacterales bacterium
TAGGTATCCATGTCGGTCTTTGGCACCGTATTCGGTTGCTTCGGTGTGCGACTTTGGGCATCGCCTGCATACCATAAAAGATAGTAAAGCGGGTTGTCAAAAAAAACGCCGACAGCAGGCTGGTTGAGCTGCTGCGGCGCATGTCGACAGTTCAGGCGCCAGCGAAATTGCCGGCGCCTGAATTGTTGAACGTTTTTGTTGGCGGGGGCGGAGATGACCGGGCGGTGGTCGTCTTCGCTATTCCGAAGTCTTGCCCGCGAGCGGGTCGCCCGCGGTGGTTTCGAGCGGGTCGACCACGGCGGTTTCGAGTGGCTTGACCGCGGTGGCTTTGATCGGCTCGACCACGAAGTTGCCGCCGAACACCACTTGCTCGCGGTTCGACGTCAGCAGGATGACCCAGCCCTTGCCGACGTGATGGGTGACCGCTTCGCAGGTGGCGACGACATCGCCGTTGTTGAACAGGCGAGCGATGTACCGTGGCGGTTCCGGGGCGTTAGGCGGTGGTGATGCCGGTCCGACGAGCTTGAGGACGTAGTCCCCAGCGACGACGATTTGCTGGGGAATTCTATGCGCGTCGACCCAGAGGTGGTTGTCGTTGAGCTGGAAGTGCTCGGTCGTCCACTCGGCAGCGGGCTTGCCGCCGCTGTACATGACGACGTTGTAGCGACGTGTGGTGCGCTCGAAGCGTGGGTTCTTACCGCCGGTGATTGTGGCGAGGACGATCATGAGCAGCACGATGCCGGACCAAAACAGAACCTGTGTTATCGGATCCAAGAGATACTCCGATCTGAGTTCGCGTCCCCGATAGCCGGGGACCAACTTGAGTTCCAAGCACCAGGCGCAAGTTTGCGCCCGGTGCCAAAGCCGGTCCTGCGACGCGACGCGGGGACCTGTGTTTACGAGATGGAGTAGAGAACGAGCAGCACGCCGATGTAGTTGTTCATCCCGTGCATCAGCATAGGGCAGACGAGGGAGCCGGAACGACGGTACAGTTCCGCCATTACGAATCCCAGGATGAAGAGCGACGGGATCGCCGTCAAGCTCATGTGACCAACGGCGAAGGCGAGCGCGCTGACCGCAGCCGCCAGGTAGTCGGCAGCCGCGTCGTTCTTACCCAGAGCCTGGAAGATTCTCCCGTTGTGGAAAGCGCCTCGGAGGGAGTTGAACAGGTAGCCGCGGAAGACGAGCTCCTCGAAGAACGGTGCGATGACCACCGCGAGGAACACGATTGCCCATAAGGCGGGAGCTGAGATAGCGACGGAGCGGATGAATTCCGCCGCCTTGTCCTGGACATGGGGCATGACCAGCTTGACCAGGAGGACTGGCACGAGGGCGATGACGAAGGCCAGTGCCGCGCGCCAGGCAGCCGCCGCGAGGCTGCCGTGGAGACTCGACAGATTGAGCTGCAGCTCTTTCGTCAAGCTCCGTCCCTGGTCGCTGAAGCATCGGCCAATCGCCCACATTGCCAGCCCGAACCCACACACGAAGCTGGAGACCAGGAGCCCGGTGACGAGCACCGAATCGTCCTTGGGAATGAGCACCTTGAGCTCAGGAATCCAGGTGACCGTGACGTGGACGTAGGCGAAGAAGAAGCTGATCGGAGCGAGCGTGCCCATGACCAGGTACAGGAGGACGCTCACGTAGTTGATGGTGAACGTCTTCGCGTCCCAGAGAGAGATGAGCGGCAGTCTGGTGGTGGGTTTGAGAGCGCAGCGGTTGAGAAGTGCCAGGGCAGACATGGCCGGTCCTTTACTACGAACGAGAGCCGTTCGAGTTAGCAGTATCTAGAGGCCACGACTCACGCCATGTTCGGGCGGTCGACTCGGGCGGAGACGCCGCGAGTCGGGTCGTGGTAAAAACGGAGTGCGCTGGGGTCGAGATGTCCCAGTTGCAGCGCCTCCAGAACCACCACATGAAGGCGGTCCTGCCGGAACTCTTCGACGCGGGGTTTGCGAGACCCGCTCTCGGAGCTGAGGGTGGCGATGACGAGGATTTCTCGTCCATGGTCCATCAGCGAGTCGTCGCCACAATCAAGCACGACGCCACCATCGGCGACCGGCACACCCTGGGACCGCAGTCCCTTGATTGCCAGGTCGCAGATTTGCGCGTTGTCGAGCCTGATTTCAGCCTGGATGTAGTCGGACATCGTGGGGATGTTCTCTTGAGCCTGCGCGAGGGTTCATCAGTCTCCGAGACTGATTACTACCCCGCTGTTATCTCTGGTCGTGTTGAGAGCATGCTTCTGCAAGCCGCTTCATTACGGTACTATTCGGTCTGTAGACCGTCGGGTCTTGACCGAAGGCACTGAGGAACGCCTCGTGCCTTTCCAAACAGCTGTAGCAATTACCGCATTCGACCTTCCACCACATCTGGCAGGACGTGGTAGCGAAGAGAGCCTGGCGAGCGGCGTTCGACAAACCGACGAACTCATCGGCTTTGCGTTTGACGCCGAAACTGTCCCAGGTGATGAGCCTGAGCGACGTTCCCTTGAGGGCGCTCATCAACAACCGAGGCTCGAGATCCTGGTTGCTCTCTTCAGTCCAGAGACCGGAGGCTTCGCTCGTCTCCTGGTAGGTTCCCAGCCCAATCGCGTCAATTTGTTTGGCGATCGGAGCCCTGGCGAACGTCTCCAGGATGAGGTAGTTCCGTCTGGACTTGTCATCGCCGGTGATGGCACGCTCGAGCGGATTGTCGAGCAGCTCGGTGGTAAGACCGAGGAGCTTCGCCGAGTTTATGGCACCACGAAGGTCTTTGCTTGTTTTTCCTCCGCGATTGCGGTACACCAGATAGACGGGAATCACCTCGGCGCCCAACGCTTGTAGTCGCGCTGCCAGCGCGCAAGCGTCGGGTCCGCCCGAATAAGCTACTGCAATCGACATGTCATCGAGCCTGTCATCCGGTGACAGGACTACCGGTCTTGGGCTGCGTTTCATTGGGTTGCTCCATGGCAAGGAGGGCAAGCTTGCGCCTGCCCTCCCGCCTGTTGATGTCTTTTCAGGCTACGTTGTCGCTGTCTCCTTTGAAGGCATCTGCTTCTTTGACGCCGCCCAGGAAGGGCACGCCCAGGAAGCAGAGTGCGGTGAAGCCTGCAGAGACAAGAATCAGCGGGACGAAGTTCTTGTCGAACCAGTACTCGTACATGGAGGCGCCGATAATACCGGAGAGCGTCTTCATGCCGTTCCACAAGGAAACCAGGATGGCAAAGGTGAAACCTTCAGCTTTCTTCGGACAAGCCTGCGACGCCAGCGTCATCATCGAGAGCGTGGAAACCATCCCTGTCGCACCGAAGATTGCGAACTGCACGACAGCCACCGTCTTGATGTACGGGTTGGGCGTGACGATGTAGTACGCAGCCAGAGTGCTGACAACTCCCAGTGTGATGGCGCACAAGAGCTGCGTTTTGAGACGCAACTTGCGAAACCAGGCGAAGAAGATGATGCAGCCGACGAGCGACGAGATGGACTCGATCGAACTCAGCTGACCCCAGAACTCATCCGAGAAGCCGATTGGCCCTTTCTTGTCAGTTACGTAGTAATACAAGGTGGCGCCGAAGCTGGGAGAGAAGTTCCAGAAGCAGAGGAAGAGCGCGACGATCCAGAGGGTCTTGGAACGGGATGCTTCGCGCAGACCTTCGCTCGTGGCGATCAGTTGGCTCAGGTCCGGTTTGCAGGTCATCGTGTAGATGGTCCAGCCGATGCCCAGCACAATCAAAGTCGCCGTCATCGAGATCACCGCGGCCATGGCATGGGGTGCAAGCACGGCGGCATAGATACAGGCGAAAACCAGGGTGATGGAACCGAGTGCAGCCCAGAGGAACGACACGCGTGAGTTCTCTGACAGCCGGTTGTAGGTGCTCGCCAGTCCGGAGTTGAACCCGTTGAGCGATCCGCGCCGCAGGATTGCCCAGCAGCTTGCGACTGCGGCGTAAATTCCCAGAACCATCAGCAATGTCAGTGAGGCACCGATGATGATACCAGCCGCGAAACCTTGGCCGGACAGATAAAACGCCACAGCCGAGACCGCAATCCCGACACAGAGCACAATACCGTTTTGCCTGTTGGTGAGTTGGGCGCACTCTTTCGTGAACATGCAGCCGGCCGCCATGGTGATAAGAGCCGCTCCAACGCACAGGCAAGAGCCCAGGATGGAGTTAGGTGCCAGGTACCAGGCGAGCGCGGCGATGGTTGCCAGTGCGACTACCAGTGATGCCAGGTACGGAATCAGCTCCTTGCCACCGGTGACCTTTTCTTCCTTGACGACGAACCAGGTCGACAGAATCACCAGAGCTGGTGCCGCCGCCGTGATCAGAGCCGCAATCTGCAACGCTCGCAACGGTTCTGCTTCGAAGCGTGTAGCCAGATAACCTCCGAAGTAGGAGGCGATGCTCATGGCGATGAAGAAGAATGTCCACTGGATGGCTTGGAACTTGCCGGTGGCGTTGAAGCGCTGTCCGTTCTCCACCATGAGCGCATCGACAATCACGTCGGACGCGGCTGTGCCGATGGCGGTGAGAGAGAGGAGGAGCACTACGGTGGAGAGACCGGAGACATTGAACAGGCAGATGAACCCGAGGCACGCCACGGCGTTCATTACTACCAGCCATGTCTTTCTGCGATACCCGAGAAGTGGGATGAAGTCGGTGATGAGCCCGTAGAGCGGCTTGATCATCCAGGGAATGGTGAGCACTCCCAACAGTGCCGTCGCCTGGGGGGCGTCGAGACCGTGCACTTTCTCCAGGAATCGCATCAGTGGTTGGTTAATCAGTCCGCCTGCTTGCGCAATGCCTTGACTGAAGTAGACCAGACCGAAGAGAAACAAAAGGCGGTTGATGTCCTCGCTAGAGATGCCTTTGAGGCGAGAGACAAACTTGTTAATTAGAGATCCCATCTGTTTTGGTCCTTTGGGACGCACAGGCCTCTTTGAGGTGTCTGTACGTCGAGACTACGTGGGTCGCTAGTGGGGAAGCCCACCGCTACAGGAAATTGCTCTTATTTAGAAACGCCGCGACGCGCCCACAAGGTAATGCCGGTCGAGCTCTCGTTCCTCTACGAGACGCGAATGCAACCTGGCTCAGTGCTGTTCGCTTGAGCTGGAGCGGCATTGTGTAGGGCGCGTGATTCTTGCGCGTGGAGGTGGATAGTTACTCGAAAAGAGGTTGTGTGCCTTCTCTTTTTTCTTTCGGGGTGTGTGAAAACAGGTATGTACCTAAACCTAGTCATGACGGTGAAGCTACGCAAGCTATTTCTTCTTGCTACCAGCAGTGGCACTATGATCCTGGAGAATGGCTTGAATAAAGGCTTCTAGTGCATTGTTCGATTAGTACACTGTAGAAATGAGTATCAAACGTGATAGGAATTGCATGAATCAAAAACTAATTCAGGTACTTCATTGGATATTGACAACCCGGTAAAGGTGGTGTGCGAAGGCTGCGAGATTTAGAGGCGCGAACCCTGGGAGATGGCTCGGAGACTCTCTTTCGGCTGGTTGTTGTGAATCTCTGCCATATCAAAAGACAGTACTCAGTTAAGACGCATCTCATAAAATCTTTGCGGTTCGATGGGGGAAAATACTTTTAGTTTTTGACTACCAGATATTGCGCCGTTTGCGTCAAAGGGCATTAAGGCTGATTCTCGCTCCATTACCCCGGAATGTTGATCTGAGCGAGTCGAAACACTAGGCTGAGCGTATCTTTATTCTCATTCCTTCGAGAAACAACCCCGCTAACCCGCACGCAAATTGCATCTTCAACGTCAAACAGCCTTCTCACAGAGGCTCGATTGAGCTGGCCGTCAGTGATTTCTCCCGAAAGTAAGTTCGTGGAGCGGTTCTCTATAAGTTCAGGAAAGTGGTCGTGGGGTGTGTAATCTACCGCTTAGCCGGTGCACACGTCACCAAATCGAAAGGCATCGAAAATGTCAGGTACCAAAACGCAGCAGGTCGGTTGTCTGGACAAGCACCCTTCGGGCAATGACCACGAGCTGCAACTGTGGATCGAACCACGAGAAGGCGGCTTTTGTTTCTTCGTTCGTCAGGTCTACATCCCAGGCGGAGTCCACGCGAAACGGTGCGAGCTTGACAGCGGCAAGGTCCTCGCCCACTACGACGAGGTGCTGAGCCAGGGTCGAGCCGCGTTCGAGAAGCAGAAGAGCTAAGTGACAAGTTGACTCAGGAACCAGGCACTATAAGTGGTGGCGCTGCTGAGCACGTCCGTGTCCAGTAAGTTCGTCGGTCAATCGCAGCAGGCGACGTTCGCGTCGTCAACGTCCTGTCCAAAAGTGGGACGTAAACCATCACAACTCGCTCCAGCGAGCCGCTTTGTGTTGCCTGTTCTCAAACCTGAGGAGGATTGTCATGAAGGTGAAGAAGTACCACTTCGTGGTCGTGTCGTGCATGGGTGCAGTCGGCCAGGTGATTCGCGTGAAGACGGCGCAAGGCATAGGTGCTGCGGAGGCTGCGGCCTACGAGTACATGCACGCCAACTTCAACTGCGAGACCTGTGACCAGTGCTTCGATGCCGGCTGGTCGCTGATGGGGACGAAGAACGTCACCATCGAGCCAGCCGACTGGAGACGGGCCATCGAGCTGACGGTCACCTGACCACGCGTGAGCGCTTGGGGACCTGCCGGAACCGATCCGGCAGGTCTTCTTTTGTTCGGTTTTGAAATACTAACAAATATAGTAACAATCGTAAAGGCAATAAAGAACACGGTCTTCAGGTTTATGGCAGAGCGCGCATGACCATGAGTCATTTGCAGAGTTCGATCAATTCGTACTCGAAAAAGAGGCGC
>CAYTDR010000443.1:0-6764 GCA_964436185.1 uncultured Candidatus Obscuribacterales bacterium
AGCAACCAGTCTCAGCGGTCAACAGCTAGCCGAATTGGCTAAATCGACATGGCGTGCCGTCTCCACCAGAACCCGCGGGATCGTATCGCTGGCCATAGTAGCTTCGTCTCTCGAGGATCTGAAGAGCAAGGTTGAGCGCGCGCTGCAGATGGTCGATAGCGCGGCCAAGCCCGCCGCGGTCGAACCCGCACAGTCCGAGACTGAGATCGCTCAAGCTGGAGATGGTCCTCGAACTATCGACAAAGTTCGTGAGAAAGATCCTTCTGGTATTTATTTCCAGGAGTTCAGCGCGCCGACCTCGCCCCAGCTGGCTTTTCTCTTCCCCGGGCAGGGGTCGCAGAAAATCAATATGCTAGCGGACCTCTCTTTGTATTTCCCTGAGATTCGCAAGCAGTTTGAGAATGGAGACTTGATTGTTTCCGGCTTGGCAAATCGGTCTTCGATGATATCAGCGGGTCGTCCGCTTTCATCATATGTCTATCCGGCACCCGCCTTCAGCAAAGAAACTCGCGCAACCCAAGACGAGGCCCTGCGAAATACTGAGCTCGCGCAGCCCGCTATTGGTCTGGCTGACCTGGCCATGCTCAAGATCCTGAACTCTTTAGGCATAGTGCCGAATATGGTGGCTGGGCACAGCTATGGAGAGTACGTAGCTCTGCACGCTGCTGGTGCTATCTCTGAGCCAGATCTGATTGCTCTATCGGCTGCTCGCGGCCAGATCCTTGGAGCGGGTGGAAAGTCCGGTGATGCTAGTCCAGCTCCTGGGGCTATGGCTGCTATGGCCGCACCAGTTGAGAATGTCGAGGCTCATCTGCGTCTTGTCAAAGAAGTCTGCGTCGCCAATATAAATGCGCCCAACCAATGCGTAATTTCAGGACCCGTCGATAGAGTCGACGAGTTTCTGGCAATAGCGAAGCAACGCGGAATTCCAGGTCGACGAGTACCGGTATCCTGCGCCTTCCACTCACCACTGATGGAGCCAGCGGCGAAGGAACTATCGCGAACGCTCGATGACTTCACGTTCTTGAAGCCGACTCTTACTGTTTTCAGCAACACTACCGCTCAAGCCTACCCGCAAGACGCGAACGAGGTTCGCAAGGCACTTGTCGACCACGTCACGAAACCCGTCCGCTTCACCGAGCAGGTGAGGGCCATGCATCAAGCTGGTGCAGATGTTTTCGTGGAAGTCGGACCAGGCTCAGTGTTGTCTGCTCTGGCATCATCCATACTCGAGGGTGAGGATGTTGTTGTCGCCAGTACCGATCGCAACGGACGTCATGGACTGGTGCAGCTACTGCATCTCCTGGCTGAGCTTTGGATTGAGGGAGCGCATCTTCAACTTCAGCGGTTGTTTGAAGGCCGCGTAGAAGGGACAAAGGGCGCGCTCTCGTTATCGAACGAGAAAGCAAGCAAACTCAACTATATGGTCAACAGCCAGATTATCAGACGAGTTGGCAGTGGGCCGGAGCAATCATTCTCCTATGGCGCTGTGAGACCGGATGTAGTAGCTAGCAAGCGTAATGGCAAGCATGCATCGACCGTGTCTGCGTCTGAATTGCAGTTGGATATGAGTCTGCAGCAGCGGGCGTCACAACGGGGCGCTGGCAACGGCTCTCAATTGACGTCTGGTCAAGTTGATACGCAGGCATCAAACAATCAAGCTTCCTCCGAGCAGTCTGGGCAAAGCCGAATGGCTGCTGCGACCCGAGATATCCAGGGGCTATCAAAACCAAATCCGGTGGCATCGGCGAACCGAGCCGTGCAGGGACAGTCAGGACCAAATCCGGTGGCACCAGCAAACCGAGTCGTACAGTCTCAACCTGTTCAAAAGCAGGTTCCCACCAATCGGGCCGTCCAAGCTCAGCCAGGAGCGAATCAGATGGCCCCGACCAATCGACCCGTCCAGGGTCAGCCAGGAGTAAATCAGGTGGTACCAACAAACCGAGCCGCCCAAGCACAGCCAGGAGCGAATCAAGTTGTACCAAGCAGCCGGGCAGCTCAGGCGCGCCCTGTGTCCAGCCAATCCACAAGTCAACATCCGTCGGTTAGGCGGGAAGAGCACAGCGGATCGGTCGAACGTGTAGTGGTCCAATTCCAGCATTCCATGCGGGAGATGACGGAGCAATTTATTGAAGCTCAGAAAGAGGTCATGCTCGCCTATCTGAAGGGTCGCAACGCAGGAGCAGGAACTCGCGATGCCAACTCCTTCAATGAGTCGCATGCCACCCCCGACAACTTGAGTGCCAACCTGGCGCTCCCTTTGATACCTGCAATTCCGACTGCGGACCTCCAGAGAGCCGCTAAGCATGCGGCGCCTCATCGCGACGTACATGTCCAACAGTCCACCAGATATGAAGATGGTGGCAATGGCAACCATAGAGATTCCGATCACCGAGCACCGATAGTAGTCGAGCAGTCGAATTCTGCTTCTGCCAAAAACCATCAGGACATTTCCGGTAATGGCAAGTCTCCGGCTGCATCGATGCCGCTGCATCTGGAAGGATCCAATGGCACGAACGGTGACCAGAGGGCAGGGGCTTCGCCGAAGGAGTTTATGCCAAGTGAGGAGGTGCTGGTAGAAAGCCTTCTATCGATCATTAGTGAACGCACCGGTTACCCTCCTGAAATGCTAGATCCCAAGCTCGATCTTGAGGCTGATCTGGGAATCGACTCGATAAAAAGAGTCGAAATCCTCAACAGTTTCCGAAAGCTCCTACCTCAGTTTGCTCAAGAGAACCTCGAGTCGAATCTCGAGGAGCTTGCTGGTACCAAGACGCTCGAACAGATCATCAACTGGATTAGCTCGATAGTCACGACCTATGGTGGCGTTCGCAATGACAAGATAAGAGCACCACGCGATAACAATGGTGGTGGATCGACTATTGCGGCAAACGCACCATCAGTGGTTAAAGCAAACGCCACCCTGCCGCAAACGTCTGCGGCTGTCGCTCCGGTGGTCGAAGAACCGGCACGTAACGGCAGCGAGCCGGCCATGTTCGGCTCTAAAACGATTGCACGGGGAGTCGTAAGACTGAAGAGGCTTCGCCATCTTTGGCTGGATGAGCAAACTGAAGCTACGGGTGTATCTCAGAGCTCCAGTACCAACTATGCAGATGATCGAGCTACAGGAGTGCAAGAGCCCGCTGGAACAGCAGAAGACGGCAAGGATCTATCGACTGTCTTGATTCTATCCGGTGCAAACTCGGCTGCCGATGCTCTCAAGCGATTGGCGGAGAGTCGTGGTGCCTCAGTCACACTCGCATCGATAGAGACCAGCCCGGAGACTTACGAGAAAGTCTGTGTCGAGAAGTTGCAGGCGCAGCTGGATGGCATCGCCAGTGGTACTGAACTGCCTGACAGTATTTTCTTCCTTCATGGATTGAATGACAGAGGTGATGAAAGCCGGCTACTGCTTCTTCATTTCGCCAAGTGGCTGGATCAAGTCTGTGCCGGTAGGCCGGAGTATTCGCCGTCGGTGATTGTCTCCACGAGAATGGGCGGTGATTTCGGTCTTCAGGGCAGCAAGCACGACATCGTCGAACTGGCCCAGCAAGCGGGATTGTGTGGAATGACCAAGTCCATAGCCCGTGAGATCAAAGGGGCAAAGGCGATGTATGTCGATCTGGCCGATGAGCTGGATACTGACACCGTGGCCAGAGCCCTATATGAGGAAGCTCGTGTCAGTGTGAAGGGCTTCGAGGTGGCGTACAAGAATGCCGGACGGTACGGACTGGAGATTGTTCAATCGCCGCTAGACAAGAGTAGAGGCACCGCTCTTAGTGTCGGTACTATGTTAGCGGATGGGAATGTCTCTCCAGCGATCGATTCGACCTCATTGATCCTGGTTACTGGTGGGGCCCGCGGTATAACAGCCGAAGTTGCTAACGAGGTGGCTCGCACTTATAAGTGTAACTTCGTAATCCTTGGCAGACATTCTCGACCCAGCGCTAAGGAAGCGGCGACAACGGCAGGTCTCGAGTCGGCGAAGGACATCAAGGCGGCAATCATTGCTCAGATGAAAGCCTCCGGCGCGCCTGTCGGGGTTGCAGAGGTGGAGCGCCGCTACAAAACTCTTATGAAAGAGCGGGAGATTCGCGACAATCTGACACGCCTGGAACGTCATGCTGCGTCAGTTCATTACATATCCATCGACATAAGGGATGAGGAGCGGCTTGCTGAGTGCATCAATACCATCTACGAGGCCTATGGCAATGTCGATGGCATCATTCATGGTGCCGGGATTATCGAAGACGCGCTTCTCAAGGAGAAATCGGCAGAATCCTATCAACGGGTCTTTGACACCAAAGTACGAAGTGCCGTCACGATAGTTAAGTCCTGCCGCATGGATACGCTCAAATTCCTCTACCTGTTCTCCTCTGTGGTTGGCAGAACTGGCAACGCCGGGCAAATCGACTACGTCGCGGCGAACGAAGCCCTTAATAAGATGGCTTCGTCGCTGAGAAACCAGTGGAACATCAGAGTGTCCTCACTCATGTGGGGACCATGGACCGGCGGAATGGCGCAGCCTGAGCTGGAGGAGATTTTTGCCAGTTATGGATGGGCAATGATTCACCCGCAAGCCGGTCGTGAAGCGTTCATCGGAGAACTTACGAGAGGACGTGAGGACGAAGTAGAGGTCCTCCTTGTCGCTGAACTGCCGAAGAAACTCGAGCATGGCAGCGAGGCGCGAACAACAATCGGGTCGAATGGTGGCAGAGCAGAACAGACTTTAGTGGCTAGTTCTGAGAGTCCAGCACGCCGTTATCCATTGCTGGCAGAGTCTGCGATCCAGAACTCGAAGCCATTCCAGTTGGACGTCGTATTTCGAACTGACAGACATATCTATCTGCACGACCATACCCTGGATGGTGTTCCTGTGCTACCGATGGCGGTGGCAATGGAAACGCTGGTGGAGACAGCTGCGTGCTCCCGTGCATCGGGTCGCCCAGTGGCTATTCACAGTCTTGATATCCCGAAGGGCGTGGTGTTTTCCGAAGCTTCTAAAGACTTCAAAGTCCTGGTGGAAACGGAGTCACCCAGCCGAGATCGAGTGTCGCTCAGGTCTGCAGAGGGACGCATTCACTTCAAGGCCATTGTTGAATATGGTGATGAATTGCGCTATCCCAGCGCGCAAATCCAGACTTCCACTGGCTGTATCGTTCCGACGGCGCTTGACAGAAATACAATCACAAACCAGGACAGCAATCCGCCTACCCCTGGTGATGTCTATGGACGCTGGCTTTTCCACGGACCGCTCTTCCAGGGGATCAAAGAGATCGAGGTCGTTGGATCTGAGGGAATCGTCGGCAGAGTATCCGGTCAGACGACCGACAGGTGCGTAGTGGGAACGAACGGGTCAACCTGGATAATCAACCCAGTCCTCTTCGACAGCTCTATGCAATTGGCGGGCGCCTGGGCAAGGCACTTCTTTGACATCACCTGCCTGCCGAGCGGTTTCAGAAAACTGAGTCTGTTCAGGCAAGAGCCGCTGAATGAAGCCATCACACAAGTCTTCCTCGATAGCGGTATTCAGTCCGGCGAGTTGCTCTGCGACATGGCGATCTACGATCTCAATGGAAATCTCGCAATTCTGGTGGAAGGATTAAAAGGAATCGGAAGCAGATTGTTCAATCGCTTCGAGCGCAAAGAACAGACAGCCTGAGGAGCCTAATGAATCAGCCTTCCGCTAGAAAGCCTGGTGAGTCTCAGACGTCTGAAACCACTGCCGGTAGTGGTAATGGTACCAGTGATGCTAACGGTACCAATAGTAATGCCATCAGGAGCCAATCATCGCAATTGTCCGACTTTGAAGTGCTTACATCGATAGCGGCCTCAGGTAATCCTGAGCGTGGACCAGGTGAGCCGGTCAGCGATCGAGTGGTGGCATCGTATTTTCACAACATGGCTCGGCTCTTTGATTTTGCCAGCATCGCTCAATCAGAAGTTGTGATGCAGTATCTAAACTCTGGTACCGGACTCTGTGCCGAAGACAGAGGACTCGCACTGCCTGATCTTGAGGACACAATTGCTTCATCGGAAAATACCTTCAATTTCTCTCCTCTCGAACATGCAAGTGAAACCGCCTTGATCGAAAACGTCTCGAACGCAGGAGCTGGACCCAACTTTGAAATCCCGCTCGTTAAATCGAACAATCTCGACCAAGAAGAGAACCTCGCATCACGATTGACTCTTCTGAATAAACTGGAAGCGTCCACCAGAGAGCATACCGATTTTGATGGAAGAGTTCGAGCAGTTTCTTCGTCGCTGCCTGTTCGTTCGAACGGTCGCGCCGCTGCAAGTGATCTACCGTTTTGCCGACGTGCAAAACTAGAACGCAATAAAGACGAGACTGTGATGAACTTCGCGCTCGGGCAGGATTTCGATCACTACCTTCTCGATCATGCGATTGGCGGATTCATCGGCACAGCGCCAAATCGTAAGGCTTATCTCCTACCACTCATGGTGGCAGTCGAAATAATGGCGGAATGTGCATTGGCACATTTGAACGACACAACGGCGAAAATCGTTCGAATAGAAAATTGCAAAGCGATGAGCCGAATTCTTGTCGATTGTCCTGTTCAGTTGAGAGTGGTGGCCCGAGGCAAAGGATCGGTAACTGTCCAGCTCTTCAGCGATGCAAACGATCGAGAACCCGCATTCGAGTGTCTCGTCATAGCAGAATCTGACTTTGTAGTACCAGAAAATGCACTGAGAAAGTTCAAGGCGGATATGGCGCTGCAGGGATCGATGGAATCCCCATCTGT
>CAYTDR010000444.1:0-6761 GCA_964436185.1 uncultured Candidatus Obscuribacterales bacterium
TCGAGTTCGTCGAGGCCCAGGCTGACTGTTGACGAAAGCGAGTGTTCGCTTTCCATGACGCGCTGGGCGAGCATGGCTTGATTGATGACTAACTCGCCAACCAAATCGATGAGACGATCTACACGTTCAAGATCAACTCGAATTGTCGCTCCAGCTGCGGTGGCTGCCTTGCCATCGCCTTTTGATTCGATCTTCCGCGTTGCAGAACTTTCGACGCCAACGATCGGCGTCTCAATGCTCTCACTTCATCATGAGTGGCTTTCAATGCTTCGGAGACGTAGAGCTTCAGTCCATCGCGACCTTCCACCTCCAGGACGGTGAATTTCTCCGGTGCCTCATCAGTAAGAAAGTGTTTCTCGAATTTTTCTCTGCTGTCAATGCCGTGGCGATTTGCTTCCCAGAGGAGCTCGTCGCGCATGATTCCGTCAAACCCTGGACGTAAGCGGCGAGTCGGTTGTTCTTCCGTGCCGGCTTCTCTCAATCTGGCGCTCAGGTCTTCGAAGCGCTCAACCGGACGTGGTGGCAGATCCGGTGCCAACGACGCGATCACTTCCATTTGCCGCAATCGATTGATGTTTTGCTTTACCTGGTTGTCTACATCGCGTGGATGAACTTTGGCTGGTTCGGCGATCGTGAGCTCTTCGGCGGGGAACCTCATGAGCGCGCCGCCGTAAGTTTCGCTTACTTTGAAGAAAGTGCCGGTTTGGCTGTCGTAGAAGTGTCTCTCTTTACTAGCCTGTCCATCAAGCGTGGGCACCTTCAACTCTCTATATCGCAGGTTGGAGAAGAGGTCTGCCGGTGCGTCGATTCCTGTCGGCGTAGTATCGGTGACTCTTGCCGGAACGCTCAGGATGAGCCTGCCGTCATCCGTTTTGTCCACAAGCATGCCTGGTTTGCCTTCATGCTCGACGGGCGCATAACGAGCATACTTCCTGCCCGTATCATCGTCCTGATTTCCTTTACGTGGCGGTAGTGCGTCATCATCGCCGCCCCGCATGGCCAGGTCACCTCGTCTCCTGCGAGTAGGCGCCGGTGCATCGTCATTGGTGGCGAATTTAAACGGTGTGGCGCGTCTTATGCCGGCTTCCGGATCGTGTCCGATGTATTTCTTGAACAGCTCCGCCCCATCTACGACAATAATAGGAATTGATTTGTTGTTCGGATTGAGCGTCTCCGAGCCGAATACATGAACTCGCCGGTTGCCGTTGACCACGTAAAACTTATCTTTCCCACCCTCTCCTGGCACTCTGACCATCAATGTCGCGGCAGGC
Source organism: uncultured Candidatus Obscuribacterales bacterium (assembly GCA_964436185.1). GTDB lineage: Bacteria > Cyanobacteriota > Vampirovibrionia > Obscuribacterales > Obscuribacteraceae > CAYTDR01. The sequence goes on from CAYTDR010000444.1 coordinate 1,272, forward strand.
CAGGTGCTGGGATCATAACCATCGGCGTGCTGCAACGGAGTTTTCATCTGTCCGCCCGATAAGTAGGGCTGGGAATTGACTTCCTGTCCGCCTTCGAAAGAGAAAAGCTGGCCATTGTTTTGCAATTTGACAAGAGCGTCTCTATCGAGCACCGCGAATTTGATTTTGCCGCTCGCCAGTCCGTCGTTGAACAGGTAAGGGTCGATTTCTGACCCGTCGAGCCGTCCCAGGGCTACTTCCATCCAGTGAGCGACAATCGGTTCTTCCGGACGCAACGTGTCGGGATTGAGCGGTCTGGTGTCCCATGGATCTGCGTCTGATTTTGGCTTTTTGGCCAAATCCTCAGGTGCGAACTCAGGATTGCGTCCCAGGAGCAGAGCCTTGCGCTCGGCTTTGTCGGCGGCTTCGGAGCCGAACACCTTCTCCAGGCGCTTGGCGATAGATTCTGCAGGCATATCCGGTGTTGCGGCCAGCTCTTTCATGAGCTGTTCCAGGTTGTTCATGCGCGCTTCGAACTTCTTCGGACTGTTGGCGTGGAGTTTGGTAGTGTCCTGCTCGATGAATCGTCTGAGATTTTCTAATGTTACTTCGTCCACTTTTCCAGCAAGCTTGTCCAGGTGCTCCAGTGCTTGTCGTTGTGCAGCCGCTAATTCCGGGCTGTTCTGGTACTGATCGGGCAGCTTTACCGACAGCCTGAATGCCTTGTTGACATCGGAGAGCATGTCTCCAACATCTCCGGGCTCCAGCTTGAAGTCTCCGGCTTCGTGAGCTCGCATGGCCTTTCGCACACGCTCGAGCTGTTCTCGAACTGCCTGTCGCTCTTGCTCAAGTGATTCTGTGACTGCTGTTCTCCCTACAGAGTCGGTTATTTCCGTATCCAACAAAAGCCGAATATCAACTTCTTGTGCCGCTCCATCTATCAATGCTTTTGCTAGAGCGGAGGCTTGATTGTCGTTTGCAATCTCAATTAGCAGTTTGCCGTCGGTTGCCTTTCCTGATGCCAGCAGCTCTAGAGCTACTTTGCGGTTGCTATTCTCCAGAATCGATTTGACCTGCTCGAGGTTCAAGATTGGTGGAGTTTCAGACATAGCCTTCGCCAGGCTGGAAGCTTCTCTGGGGGTGAGGTTTTCTTTTCCGATTGTCTCGATAAGGGCGAGCCGGTCTAGTTTGCTGCTGTTAGGCAACTCGGCACTGAGAACGCTCCTGACCAAGGCTCCATGCTCGGCAGACTTGTCGTGAATGGCGGTGAGCTGGTCTAGTTGCTCGACGGTGCTGATCTTGGAGCCAAGTCTCATACCGACAATGCGCCGGAGGTCATCCGACTCGATTGCTAAAACCCGGTTGCGAACATCGTCGCTGGCAAACTTGTAGCCAGTAGCCAGGGAGTATTGTTTATCTGCTGTGTCGAGGGCGAGGATATCCTCGATCATCACCTTCATTTTAGCGTCCGGTATCGAGGCTACTCTCATAAGTTCGGCAACTTCGCGCACGGCACGCGAGTCGGCGTCGAGCAGGCGGCGCACCAACTGCGGTGAGCGTTCGAGTTTGCCATCGAGGACGTCACCGAAAACGGACGCTAAGTTAGTGAGTGTTCTGCGATCACCCTCAACTCCTGAATTGACGAGCTTTTCGATTACGTCCTTTGTTATTACGGCATCAAGCTCTGGTTTGCCTGTGCCCTCTCCTCCAAGGCGCTTGAGTATGGCCTCCATTCCGCTCTGAGGTACGTTTCGATTGTTGAACACCTCCATAAGATTCTCATTGTCCGTCAACTCAAGGTCGATCAAACGCTGAGCCTGCTCGAAGGTGCGCTTGCCTGGAGACTTGTGCACCAACTCCAGTGCCGGCTTCATCGTCTGCAAGACAGCGTTGAAGCCGGCTTCATCGGCCATGAGCACTCTCAGTTCATCGGTCGTGTACCTGCCGGAATTGAGTGCATCTACCAGGAGCGAAGATTTGAAATTGGAGAGCAAGTCGCCCGATTCCTTGGGCAACTTGGCTAAGATTTCCAGGGACGCCGGTGAGAGGACTCGCCCCTCCCTGGCCGCTCGCAGCATCAGATTCTGTATTTCTATGGCTGTCGACGGGTGAACCTGCTCTGACGCGATCAGCTGGTCCAGGCGAGTCATGACCGCGTCGGCAGCGTCGGCCTTTTCACCAGTCTTTAAGATACTTTCGATAGCCTTACGCTGCTTGATGGAGTTCTCTCGGGCATCAGCAAGGCTGTCCTCACGTTGAGCGATGCCATCACCGCCGGTGTCGCCGGAGTCTCTCAGAACGTCGGTCGTTACCGGTCTGCCGGTGCCGTCTCCGAAGCGCGCCCTGGCTACCTGACGGCTTATCTGGTCGGCAAGCAGCGCTTCCTGTTCGTGTGGAGTGTTGATGTAGTCACTGTATGAGGCTTCTTTTATACGGTTGAGCTCGGCTGCTCTCTCTTTCAAAATTCCCTTGAGCGCATCCTTGGCTTTCTGCTCCAGTTCGGGATTCTTCAAATTGGCCGGATCGACCTGATCGGCGAGCGCTTTCAGTGCCGGCGGCAGTGCGTCCGAGCCCAGCAAACGTTTGACCAGATTGGCATCACTGGCGAGGGCGTGTAGCAGTTTCTGGGCACCATTAGGAAACTCCGTCTCGATCATGGCCCGGTTGACGAGGTTGTAGGCGTTTCTAATGTCGCGATCGGACGGGTAGTCCGAAGCCATGGCCTTCTTGAAGCTTTCCAACATCGTCTCGGCTCGAGTCCTGGCATTGCCCTCCAGGGGCGCTGAGTGCTTCGAGAGCGTCTCTTTGACGAAACCGCGCCAGGCATCGGCGGCGTCCGGAGTGGCACCGTGTTCGGTGCGGGCGGCATACTCCTGGATGATTTTATCTATCGCCGCATCGTCAAGAGGCTTGCCGGTAAGTTTGAGATCGTCGGCTATCAGCTTGAGAATACTAGCGTCTTGAGCGGCGTGGGTGAGCTCGTGGAAGGTGGCCTCGACCAGGCGCCGGGGGTTGAGAAGATCTTCGGTGCGGATCTGTATCACGCCATCTCTGTAGGCGGCGGAACCAGCCTGCACCTGACCGTAGCGCTTGAGCGCGATTGGTGGGATGCCATTTTCGGCGGCAAAGTCGTTGATCGCTTTTTGAACGGACTGCATGCGGGTATCAAGAACTTCGTTGAGCTGCTTGTTGGCCTGTGCCTGTTCGTTGCGTTTGGAGATGTATGTCTCCACCGCTTCCGTCTTCGCCTGATCGCCTGCGGCGCGAGCGCGCAAACCGGCGTCTGTCGTGTCGGCATCTTGCGGTACGTTGTCACCGAAGACACGCGTGACCATTGTGTCTCTCGCCTGGGTGTAGGCACCTTCGGCGGATTGATAGTCGGTGATCGCTTTCTGAATTGCCGGACTGCCGGATTCCATGGCTTTGGCAATTACATCGACAAACTTTTCTACTACTGCCGGCTCAGCAAGCGGGCCGAGGACCTCTTTGTACTTCTCGCGGATGGCTGCCTGTTCGTCGGCACTGATGTTGCGATCTGCTCCCCATAGTTTAGGCAGATCGGGATGAGTGCCGGCCAGGGACTCCAGCAAAGGCTGGGCCGGATCTTCTACTTTTGCCAGAGAACCGTCTACGCCCAGCTTGATGTACTCGACCGTACCATCGGTCATCTTTTCGACCATCATATGGGCAAACTTGGGCGGCAGGTGCATTCCTTCCGGAACCACGATTTTTACTGGACCGGAGTCAGGATCGATTTTTAGTTTGCCAGCTGCGGCCGGATCGGCAATCACGATCACGAGCGGTTCTCCATCTTTTGGAGTTTTTATGGTGATATCGGTGTCGGCACCCTTAATCTCCACGACGCCACCGCCTTTGATGGTACCCTTACCGTCTTCTATGACGGCGGTCCTGCCGGTGAAGTCAGCGTCATTGAGAGTTGGACGAGTGTATTCAATCGCGTTGTGGTTATGCTTCGGAACACCGGAGACGGTGTCGTCTGCCATGGCGCGTCTGGGCTGGAAGCCGAGAGCCAGAGAAGGTCCACGTCCGGGAAGGAAATGGTCTTTCAGACCCTTCATCTGCTGGAAGAATGGTGCCCAGCCAGCCATGACGGTTTGTGTCATAAGGCCTTTGTGGTCGTAGACACGTCCGTCCATGGCGGCGATACCATGCTCGGTGACCACGTTGGTGGCGGTCATAAAGGTGGTGAGGGTGACGCCGGAAGCTGTAACCTGGGCGAGCCCCGCCATGCTGTCGCTCATTTTGATGCCTGCTCGGCCAGCCAGGCCTTGCAGGTTCTTAGCCGACAATCCGAGCGCCGAGAGTCGACCGGCACCATGTCCTCCCAGAGCGCCAGTGCCACCACGAATAGTGGCATCGCGCCATTGGGTGAGGTTGGCCGAATTGAAGTTGGAGCCGTCGAAGAATCCGCTCAATGTTATGTCGCCGCGGAAGGCCATATCGGTGGTAGTCATGGCCAGCGAGCCTAGCTCTCCGCTGGCGAGCGCCGTTCCGGCTGCAATGAGTTCCCGTTGCAAGAGCTTGCTGCCGTTCTGCACGATTGCGTCGGTGAGCTCTTTGGTCAGAATGCCGCGAGCCTTGAGAGCCTGCTCGCCTGTGATCAATCCTTTTTGCACCAGTTGTTTGAGGGCACCCTGGATGACATGGTCATCGGCACCTTTGACCCCTGAAAGGATGCTTTGTTGGATGCCTTTTTTGATTGCCGTGGCCAGGATTTGCTCGGCTTCTTTGGCGGCGCCTGCTTCCATGCCTTTAAAAATGGCATTGGTCATCAGCTTGCCTGCCGCCTGCGTGGCAGCGGCGTTGCCTAGCTTGGTCATGGCGAGCAATTCTGCTGGACCGACGATGGAGGTGAAGCCGTTCACCGCGCCCATGGCCAGATCTCTGCCCATCTGTTTCATGGTGGCATCGTAGTTGCCTCCCATAATCACCATCTTGCCGCCTAACTTGGCCGCTGCTGCTGCCAGTGTGAAGGAGGCGATCAAAACTGGACCGGCAGCACCGGCGGTGACAACCGTGATTGCGGCAGCGGCAGCCATGATGGCCATATCGGTGACCATTTCGGCAAGCTCTTCTTGCGAGCGCACATGGGCATCGGAAGCGCGCCAGACATTGCCTTCCAGAGAGGCGAACTGTTCCTCTGAGAGGGTCTCGTATTTTGTGTTGGCTCCTACGATCACTTCGCCGGCTTGTATCTTGGCATTCTTCAACAACTCGTCGGTGCCGTCGTAGGTCCAGTTTTCATAGTTGTTGGTGCGGCGCACCTGATCGGAGATATTCTGCAAGTGATCGAGGTTGGTCCAATCTCGATAACGCAGAGCCGCGTTAACTCGACCGCGCTCTTTGGGCGGGGCGAAATCGAGCATGTGTTGCAGGGCGCTGCCAGTATATTTGGTGGCATACTGATCGAGGATGCGGTTGCGGTCAGTCTGATTCTTGATCTCACCAAGCACGTCTTTTAGCGTATCACGCGGCAAGACGCCTGCCTTG
>CAYTDR010000445.1:0-6754 GCA_964436185.1 uncultured Candidatus Obscuribacterales bacterium
CGGCACGACGTGAATGTGCAGGTGATCGATGATGCCGGCGCCGGCCGACCGGCCGAGGTTCATGCCGACATTCAGCCCCTGCGGCCGGTACGCGTCGGTCAGCGCCTGCTCGGCCAGCTGCGTCAGGTCCATCAGCTCGCAGCGCTCCTCGAGCGTGAACTTGGGATTCTTGGCGATGTTGCTCAACTTCGACAAGTAATTGAGTGCTTCATCGTCTTTCTTCTCGCCCGAAAGTTTGGTTGCCAGTTTCTCGTAGATTGTCGAAAGTCTGGCCTCTGCCTCTTCAAATCGGCTTCCGGCGCGCAGATCGCGTACTTCTTCCCAGCAATTGAGAGCCTCGCTGAGCTTGCCCTTCGCCAGGAGCTCGTCACCGTATGCAGCATCAAGATCGGCTAGCTCGGATTTCTTGCCTTTGATGTCCTTTTTGGCTAGCGGTCTGAGCAGCCCTATTGCTCGTTCGAAGTTCTTTTTCTTCATGTAATAGTTGGCCAGATCCGATGCCAGCTCAGGCTCGGAGGCTACTCCCTCGCCAAGCTGCTGGGCCCGGCTAATCGATTCCCAGGCCTTATCCACATCGTTGATGCCCACGTAGGCTCTGGCCAGTAGAAGATGCGAGCGAGGGTCACCCGGACGCAGCGCTGTTGCTTTGGTGAGAGTATCGACTGCAAAGGCGAACTGCCCGCGCGAAATCTCCTCGCGGCCCTTGTGCAACATTCGCTCGTCTTTAGGTGTTTGAGTAAGAAAGAAAGTGGTGGCGCCGGCAGCAATTAAGAGAATGGCAACGCCGATAAAGACGCCCGCCATTGTCGGCATGCCGGCAATGCTCTTGTGTTTGAGCTCTTTGGAGCGCCTGCGGTGTGGTGGTTCTGCTTCTGCAGTAGCAACGTCAGAAGGGACGGACTCACGACTCGTTGCTAAATCCGAGTCTGATTCCGCCCCTACGTTTGACTCTCTATCGCCTTCGGCGAGGCTCACCCCACAAGAAATGCATTTCTTGTAATGGGATGGATGGTAGAGACTGCAACCTGGACAGCGCATGAAAACTCTCCTGCCTTATACACTCCCAGGTTAACGCAAAACCATCTATTTGACGTCGACCTTGCCGCCGACTTCTTCGATTTTCTTCTTAATGTCTTCAGCTTCTGCCTTGGCGACCTTTTCCTTAACTGGTTTAGGAGCATTGTCGACAAGCTCTTTAGCTTCTTTCAGACCGAGACCTGTGAGTTCGCGAACGACCTTGAGGACTTTGATTTTCTCAGCTCCGACGGAGGTGAGGATCGCGTCGAATTCGGTTTGTTCTTCTACAGGCTCAGCAGCAGCGCCAGGACCGGCAGCGTAGGCTACAGGGGCGGCAGCTGTCACGCCGAACTTTTCTTCCATTTTGGTTTTGAGTTCAGCGGCTTCAAGAAGGGTGAGTGCGCCGATTTGATCGAGAAGATCATCTACTGATATTTTCGTAACCATTTTCAAACTCCTGTGTAATGCAAATTGTCTGTGTAGTGTTCTTTGCTGGCTGTCTCTATTCGGAGACGCCCTCGTTTTTCTTCGCGACTTCTTCGGTTAGAAGTGCAATGTCTCTGATGACCGCACTCAAGATGCCCGCAATATTGCGCGCTCCAGAATCGAGTCCACCCATAATCGAGGAGAGCAGCTCTCCTTTGGAAGGTAGACTGGCAAGACTGGCGACACCTTTTTCGTCGAGTTTATTGCCCTCAAGGACTGCACCACGGACGGAGCCTTTCTTCAATTTCTTCAAGTAATCGACTACCGTCTTGGCGGGCTGTGCTGGATCGTCATATCCAACTACAAACGCCGATGGCCCTTTTGCTAATTCAGAAAGAACCTGAAAATTGGATCCGTCGATTGCTTTTCTCACCAAGGTGTTCTTGGCTACCTTGAGCTTCGCGTTTTCATTTTTCAGGCTACGTCGGAATTGGGTCATCTCCGCCACGGTGAGCCCAGAGAGGTCAGTAACGATCACCACTTTGCCGTCAGCGAAGAACTCTTGCAGTTCGGTAACAACCTCCTGCTTGCGTTCTCTGGTGGCCATGTGATGCTCCTTTATTTATTGCGGCTTGCGCCGCACTTACCTCAACCGAGCACGCCTTTGTCGTAATACTGCCAAAAAAAATCCCAGCAGTATTACCGCAGGGACCACACAGGGAGTTTGACTCCCGGAAAAAATATCCTTTGTGTGACCTCGGTCGGTGATTCTCGATCGCGAGGAGTTACTCCCAACGAGCGTTGAATCCTTAGATCTCGCCATCTCTAGCGAGATACCAGACTGTCTGCGGTCTGACGCAGCTATGCGCAATGATGATTCTCGCATCACCAATCGAGTGTCGTCAAGAAATGTACACTCAGGATTGGGTGGTGAAGCGTATTTAAGGTAGGAAAACTGAGGAGCAGTGCGATATAACGGATAATGGGCTCCTGTGACAATTGTTTCATAGAAGCTGGAATTGTCTTTTGCGCGAGCAGGTTATGGAAGTATTCAAGAAGCACGTTTTCGTTTGCACATCCGGTAAGACATGTCCTCTGGAAGGAAGTGAAGAGGTCATGAGTGCGCTCCGACAGGAGATCTTCGACCGTGGTTTGAAGAAGCAGATTCGCATCAACAAAGCCGGATGTTTCGATCAATGCGGAAATGGTCCGTTGGTGGTCGTCTATCCTGAGGGCGTTTGGTATGCGCATGTTCGACCAGAGGACGCCAAAGAGATTGTCGAAGAGCATCTCCTCGGTGACAAGCCCGTCGAGCGCTTATTTTATGACGGTCGCGGAAGAATCACTAAATAAAAAAAGCGCCGGTGGGAGGCGCCATACATGAAATGTATATTTTTTGAATAGGCAACTTTAAACTCCCTCCGGCTATGTACAGAATACCCTAGTCGGCAAGTTCTAAACAGTCCTGGAAGCCCAGATTTTCTTTGTGCAAACCCTCTGCCATCGCCCTTTTCAAGGAATAGCAAACCGATCAGAATCCTGATTCCGGAACTTGGTCGGGTCTAAGAGCCGGAGGTTTGTAGGTGGAAAAAACGACGAGCATTTCGGATGCCGCGTTTTTCAAAGGAGGGATGCGGCTTTCGTCCGCCAACGCCTTCACCCGCTTGTGGGTGGCTTGCATCATCGGTGGGGTCAACTCAGGCACGACCGTGAGCAATGCTCTGGTGGTCTGCAAGGCTAGAAGCCGATCTTCATGGGAAGGCCGATCCAGTTGCCTGGAGAGCGCCGCTGCCAGTTTAGTAAGAGGGAAATCGGCCGGCAATAGATCGAGGCGCGGAATGATAAATCTATTTGTGCCGACGCGAACGATGTGACTCATGTCATCGAGCGCCGGCAGCAGGAGTTCGCAAGTTTGCACGTAGTTGCCGCCCCAGTTCAGCAGCTCGATGGCGTCGGTTCGTCGTTTAGGATCCGGATCGGATTGCACGACTTCCAACCATTCCGAACGCATGAGCGGACCAAACTTTTTAATCTCGGCAGCGATCTGGCTTGCCGGCTCATCGCTGAAGGTTCTCGCTCCGCCCGGATATGTCTCCGTCCATTTTCTGCCTTCCGAACGTAGTCGCGCGAGGCGCGCTCTCAGCGATTCGAGAAGAATTTCTGGCTTCTCGCTTTTAGTCATTACATGATGCGCATTGATCAGGTTTCTCGTTGGAATAACATCTCCTCTCTCTTCCAGATCGACCACCACGAACACGCGCTTGTCTGGTAGCACCACTGTCTGTACGTTAGATAGCAGACGTCTTTTATCCAACTCGCGATTGAGCTTTTCAACGCTGGCTTCTACGCTAGAGAGAGAGCGACCAGGTTTGAGTTTGAGAATGTTTTCAATCTCGCTTCTTGAAATTAACGATGAGCCAAAAAATTCCAGATCGACATATTCGGCTTCTCTATCATCCTTTGCCTGAGCTGGCTTCGATGTGGTGCTAAGCACCTGAATAAAGAGAACTGTCAGGGTTGCAACCAGGCATTGCAACGTGCGAAATCTTTTGGTAGAGCGAGTTTGAGATGAATCTAGATCAAGGAAGCTATTCATTGGTCTTTATCCTGGTGGTATCAAATATGAGCCGACTAAAAATCGAAGTTATGTTCAAACATTGGAACCGCCCTCCTGGAGCCCTTTTGCATGCTCCTCCAGTTGGTCGGCAATTTCATCTTCACCCAGGCGTCTCATCAATCGGGAATAGATGATGATTGTGTTGTTAAAGACCGAGCTTTTAGGATCAGTCGTCTTTTCCCTGTAAGCAAGCAGCTTTTCGTAGTAATCAGCCACTTCTTTGGTGGAAGCGCCGAATTCGGACTCCAGGCACATGAAGTCGATTTCGATCAGAAAGTCGTCCTGCCTTTGGTTGAGAGCGCGGTTCCAGATCTCCACCATACGCTCTCGATACGCTTTCGCTTCGCTAATCTTTCCGGACTTTTCTACTATCTCTGCCATCCCTTTGAGAGTGCAACAGAGCAATGCCTGATCGACATCCGAGGCACTTTCCAGGAGCGATAAGGCTCTACCGTATTGAACCTCAGCCTGTGATAGGTCGCCGTTTCTTTTAGATAAAAGCGCGGATTCGATCATCGATCGCACTTCCGCCTCTTTTATATTGCCGCCACCACCGGTGGAGCGCGCGAAGATGAAGATCAGAAGAACGAGAAAGAGCGCACCGCCACCATAATAGACAAGCTCCATAACTTATCTCACTATGCCGTCATCTAAATCTCTATTGCTGGCTTGCGCTGTCATCATCGTATTCTGCTCGTTCGTTCTCTAAACAGTTTAATGTCGGCTGGAAATCAATCGTGAGAAGCGGAGGACAACCCTGGATTTCAGGTTCCATAATTCCTAATAAGCGCTGTATGCTCCGGTTACGTGATCGCCATCAAGCTTGGTAGCTTCTATTCCTCGGCGTCTTCGTCGTCCTCTTCTTCGTCTGTCGTCTTAGGCGCTTCTACTTTGGGCTCCTTCTTGGCCGGCTCATCGCCGGCGGAATCGGAGTCGGAATCGGAATCGGGAGTGACCGCAGGCTTTTTGGTCTTGTCTGGCTCTTCTTCCGGGAAGCCCGCTTTAGCGGTACCATCTTTTTCATGAGTCTGGAAGAAGAGATCCGGATCCACACGCACTGCGGCTAACTGTTCGGAGAATGCATTTGCATCGTCGTAGCGCGCCGCGATCACCATCTCGCCGCGCTTGTCGATATAACCACGTCGTTGAGAGTTGACCGGTTGCACAACCGCTAAGCCTTCGGAAAAGTTGTCAGCATAATGGAAACGTTTCTTGAATGCCGGCTCACCACTTCTGGTGATATAAATAAATGTCTTCTTACGGCTTGGCTGCACCGCCATGCCATCAGAGAAGCCTTGCAAGGACTCGAGTTTAGACTTCTTGGCGATGGTGCCGATCTTGTCCACCCAAACAAAGTCGTCGCCCATCATGCATTCGGCGACGCGATTCTTGAAAACGGAGGCTTCGTCGAACTTGTAGTCGATGACAAGCACACCGGTGTTGTTAATATATCCCCACTTGCCAGGGACCTTTTTAGTCCCTTCTTTAAAGACTGGGCAGAGACCATCGTTGAAGTATTTGACCTTGTCCCACTGCGGTTTGATATCACCCTTACCATGTGGTCCGAAGTCATGGAATCCCCACTTCTCGTTGCCGGTGACCTCTAATTTACCGGTGGCGTCCTTGATAAGGCTTTTGCTTCCCTTATAAGGCAATAGAACAGCGTGGTCTTCCGCATCCGGGTCAACCTCGTGGGGCACGCCGATATCAATGAATTTGCAAGCAAGAACCAGGTCCCCTTTTTTGTTGATGGCACCCCAGAAGCCGTCCATCTGCACTGGCGCATAGCCGGCGGAAAAAGCCTTGGCAAAGCTGTACTGGCGCTGGATGACATACTCACCTTTGCGATCGATATATCCGAATCTGTTGTTCTGGTCGGCAGCCGCCAAACCCTCACTGAACTTGGAAATACGCTTGAACTTTGGCTCGATGACGAACTTACCGCTGTGGTTTATGAACCCCCACTTGGGCCCCTTCTCTTCCATCAGGAGAATGTCATCCTTCTCGTCATGTTTAACGGAGCAGGAGCTGAGAAGGGTGCAAAGTGTAAGTACAGCGAAAGTCGGTATTAAGCAGTTATTTAGTCGCATTCGAACATTCCCGAAGAGTGCACAATTACATAATAGGCCAGTTAAATAGTTTCGTCCAAAAAGCGTCAGAAAATTATGTCCATAGTACATACAACGTCCTCTTTGCAAGCGCGTACTGCTGCACCACATGTGAGGCAGAAAGTGTGGAAAACGTAAAGATCTGCCAATCAAGCCGGATCTGATCTAATCGACTTTCACCGGCAGGCTATAATGCATGGTTTCATCCACTGACTTCTAAATCGGGGGCGACAACCTTATGCCTGATTATCTGCTCGAGATAGGTACAGAAGAACTGCCAGCGGCGCATATTCCGGAAGCCCAGAGCAGAATCGAAGAGCTGCTCAATCAGGAGCTAACTGCCGCCAACCTCGATTTCAGCTCAATCAAGACTTATGCGACACCTAGACGACTGGCTGCCATTGTTGCCGGACTGGGCGAGAAACAGGAGACGGTCTCCAAAAAGATCAAAGGACCGCCTGCAAAGAGTGCCTACAAAGACGGCGTGGCCACGCCAGCTGCCGAAGGTTTCGCCAAAAAACACGGTTTGACAGTCAAAGAGCTCGGTACCGAGACGATGGGCAAAGAAGATTACCTGGTGGCGAAC
>CAYTDR010000446.1:0-6751 GCA_964436185.1 uncultured Candidatus Obscuribacterales bacterium
GACAAAACGGCAAGCTGAAGATCAAGGGCGGGATATTGGAAGGAAAAGTGATCATTTGATAGACTGTCCCTGTTTAATGCCGGCAGAGACTCTGTCTGAAAAGAGACAGAGCGTCCGCAATCTGGCTAGGGTTATTCGATTGCGACGTGGAAAGGCGTGTACAAACGTACGAACGAGAGCGTACGCCTTCAATACTGAATTTATGTGTTTGGAGTTTGGCCGTTGGTGCCCGTGGAGGGAATAAATGGATTCTTGTTTTGAAACTACAGTTAAGGACAAAGTAGCGCAGGTCACGCTGAACCGGCCTGATAAGCGCAACTCACTTATTCCTTCATTCTGGTCGGAATTTCCGTCCGAAATTCAGCGATTGAGCTCGTCGGGTGCCGCGCGCGTAATAATCATCTCAGGGCAGGGTAAGCACTTTTGCTCTGGTATAGATCTTTCTGTATTCATGGATTCTGATCGACTGAGAACAGAAACGCCTTTTGACCGAGAAGAGCTTCGCGGACTGGTGCTGGTGCTGCAAGAAGCGTTGACTGCGATCGAGAGAGCAAGAGTTCCTGTAATCGCTGCCATCCAGGGCGCCTGCGTTGGTGCGGGGCTTGATCTCGTCTCTGCATGCGATTTCAGATATGCCACCACTGATGCTTTCTTCTGCATACAGGAGATTCATTTGGGCATAATGGCAGATCTGGGGACTTTGCAACGGATGCCAAGAAAGATGCCGGAAGGAATAGTTAAGGAACTCGCCTATACAGGCGACAAACTCTCCAGTGAACGGGCACAGAGCTTAGGGTTCGTAAATGAAGTCTTTCCCGACACGGCGACCATGATTGAGGCAGCAATGGCCGCCGCTCGGCGCATTGCTGAGAAGCCACCACTGGCGATATCCTTCTCCAAGGAGTCGATTAACTATTCTCTAGAACATTCGGTTAATGACAGTCTCCTTTATGCTGCGAACCTGCAGGCGTTTATCTTGGATAAAGTCAACATCTCAAAAGCACTTCAAAGCAATGGGGCCAAGGTGGAAACAGAGGACCTCAAACCTCTAGCTACAGCACTCTAGAAGAACCACGCAGCACCGGTGAGAGACGTCCGAAGAAGATCAACTAAGCCTCTAGGATTGGTAGATCTGTCCTATGACGTGAGCTGATCGTGCTAGCTTGTTCAGATCAGGTAGCGACACTCTTGTCAGGAGAAACCAAAAGCGACGCCACCGCAGACGTTGAGGTAGATCAACTCATTTTCTGTTGATGGATCTTGACGCTGGACGGATCGTAATTGCTCGACGTCCTCCATCAGTCGACGCTCTTGTACATGATGCGTTAGGTAATTTCTTGTCTTGAAGAAGCCCATTTCCAGGAGCTTCTGTTTCGCCCGACAGATCATTTTTAGAGGTATTCGAAGAAGCGCTCTTAAGCTTTTCTGAATTATTGGGGTCGGAATTTTGATGTTTCCCTTACGCTTCCGGATTGCATGATGAATGCATACGGACAACATCCTAACCGACTGGAGGGATTCCCAATGAAATTCGCAGAACGAGCGGCAAGAGTGACTAACAAGAGAGCACAAAACAGTTCCATAGTGAAGAGTCAGTGCAACACTTTTCCTCACCTTGGCACTTCGGATTCATTGACCTACAACTGGGTGAAGCATTCCACAACAACAGCCGAGAATAACTTACACCCTCAAGAGTTGGCTCCGAATTTCCAAACAGTGAAAAACTCACTACTGGAACTCATTGCAGAGAGTCCCTCCACTGAGTCAAGCACTCTGGAAGTGCTGGCCCACAGTCAATCGATTAAGGTGCGGCAGGCAGTGGCAGACAACCCAAAAACTCCGTTGACCGCGCTTCGCGTACTTGCCACTGACTTTGATCCGGAAGTGCGTTTTGCTCTGGCAGAGAACCACAATGTTCCGATGGAAATACTGGAGGTGTTGAGAGCAGACGAAAACCCATACGTAAGCGAACGTGCAATTCTAACGATCAATAACCTGAGATGCATCTGTTGATTGAGAGTGACAACCGGGGGGTGACGGCCATGAGAAGAAACGAGCGATATCGACTGAACCTCCCGGTTAACCTCACAACAACATATCTGTTTGCGATGGAAAGTGTAAGAAATGAGATTCGAGCTGTTGAAGAAGAGTTGAAGGCAGTGATTGAAAAAGCGAAATGCTCGACTCCGAGAACGGCGAAGGTGCCTCTTATCACTGATAGACAGATGAGGGCACAAGAAGGGTCGATCCGCGACAAGTAATCAACAAGCAAGACAAGAAAAGTTTTTTCTGGTGATATAGCAAGAGCGACAAGTGAAGTCCGGGAGTCGCGTTGAGTCAATGAGTGGGTTACAACAAAAACTCCCGGACTGCACATGGTGAAACCAAAAACGAGTTATTATCCCGTAGGGATAGTGTGAAATGACCGGGCAGAAAGGCTGGCGTCAAGAGAGGTTATATTTGTTCTGCCGGTCAGCCTCACACAGGACACAGGAAAAGCTTAGCCATAGAAAGAGCGAGAAGCGAGGTCTGGAAGGCGAAGGTTATTGCAAAACTGGTATCAGCCAAGCCTTCCGGTACCCCCTTACACAAAAAAAGTTTGTTTCGCGATAGCTAGTGAAGAACAACAAAAAGGATTTTAAACGAAAGAACGAGAGTGAGAGGCCCGGGAGGCTGTTGTGATCGAGAGAGGGTTGTCGACTAGACCTTCCGGGCAACTCCAAACAAAAAGGATTTTTGAACGAAAGAGCGAGAGTGAGAGCCGGGGAGGCTGGTTGGAATCGAGAGAGGGTTGTCGACAAATCTCCCCGGAATCTTGCGAATAGAAAAGTTTAAACGGAATGAACGAGAGTGAGGTCCGGGAAGATGAGTTGATCCGAGCAACGAGCGTTCAGTCAGCGATCTTCCTGGACAACCTCACAGGTACAGATGCGTTCTGACCCCAGGCAAGGTGAACCGCAGGCAACTGGTGAATCATGGAAGTCGCTTGCCAACCAACCGTTTGATGACTGAATCACTGAATCAATTGAATCATGGCCCGATTGCGTTGAAAGTTTCTCCACGAGGTTCTTACTGGTGCAGGGGCCGGGTGACTGGTGTCGTAAACGACAATGACATTAGTGAGCGCTCGGCCCGCCGGCACTACGATGGATTTTCCGTGCGCGAGTGCGCGGGATGCGCCGCCGTCGAGGTTCATCGCCTCTGCGCAGCCCATTGCTTGCATCACTTCACCTTCTCTTTTTAGGGTCAGACCACGCAGAAAAGTCACCAGATACAGTTTGTCCTTTGTCGCTGGATACCCTAACGCGCAACGCGAGCCGGCACCAAGAACATGGGGATCAGCAAATCCCTCCGCTTGAGCGTCGATGATAACCTCACCGTGTGTCACCAATCGAGGTCCGCAAGTGAGCGAGAACCAGTGCTCACGCCAATCGGGCTTTCCTTCTATTCTGGCCGTAACCATCTCTGGCTCGTTGCCTTTCTTCAAACCGAATGTGGTGCCATAGTCTTCCCACTGACTGTATTTCAACCAGCGACCATCTGCCACCATATTGCCCATTACTCTGCGTTCTTGGTCTTTGCTGAAAAAGGTACCGTTCTGCACCACGGCGCCATGGAGGCGATTAACATACGAGGTGAATAATTCGTCTCCATGAGATATAGATGCACTATTTGCTTCGTGAACGTCGTGAGGAAGCGACAACGTAATGAAAACCTCGGGATCCTTGAGATTGATGGTCGCTCTGTACATCGGAATTCCCAGGACCTCCAATTTCTCGAAGGTTACTGGTTTACCGCGAAGTGGCAGCGGTTTTGGCGGAACAAATGTTAAAGGCGGATCCGGAATGAAAGTAGGCGTCACCGAGGCAGTCACGCCGGACGGCAGTGGTGCCGGTACGAAGACAGGCGCAGAGGGATAGCTTTTCGATTGTCCATCAGTTTGAGATGGAGTATTCCTTGCTAGTTCGAACTTTCCTGCCTCCAGTCGCCACTGTGGCAAAAATGGAAATCTGCTCTCGCGTTGTTCCGGCTGACCGAAAAATAGAGTGACGGCGATCCCGGCGGCAAACACTAGAAGTCCCTGAAAAGCAAGCAAGGACTGCTCAATGATCTTATTTGCTTCTTCTGTCTTCATGTTCCTGCTTTGGTTTGGCAAAATGGAGCCGCACCACTATTGGTGCTTATTTCGTAAACGTTCTTTCGTCTTTGCATGAGAGTGATTGGCAGCACCGACTGACGGAGTCGTTTTAATTTGTGCGAATTGGGCGTTCTTCGCTGAATCGTTTTCCAGCGTGATCGGTGGAAGCGAAGGGTCTTCGACTAGAGCTTGTTTGCTGTTGAAGCCAATGGCAAAGCACACGAAGAATGCATCGACGGCGCATATTAATGTGATGGCGTAAAACTTAGCTCTCATTTTACTCCCGGACCGCGAAGTCCATGGACTTTGATCCATCCTCTGATTCTGCCGCTGACCGTCTGAAAGAGAGCAGCACTTCCGATGAGTTGAATGCTTCACTGACGACCGGACCAGATACCAGCTTTAGTGTCAGGGCGAATTTGTCATCACCGAGATGCAAGTTGTAATCGTCATCCAGTGACCTTGATACGAAGGTGACAACGTTATTGCCTTTCTTGACCAGGCTAGAAACATCCAGCAATTTTCCGGGTCCGAAAAAGCTGTCTACCGGACGACCATTAACTGTCACGGTAACTGATGAACCGATATAGTCGTTGCCCGATGAGGCAATCCAAAACTTCTTCTTCGTACTTGCGGATGCGGCTGACTTATTTTTATCTTTCAGCGATTTGGAATCAGCCTTCGAATTTTTCTGTTGCGTCGTCGGCTTGGATGAGTCTTCCTTTGACCTTGCCTTCTCATCCGGTTTCGTTGCGATGCTTGGTCGTGCAGGCTCCGCAGCAGGTAGCGGTACAGGTGCCACAGCCGGCATCGGGGAAGTTTGAGTTGGAGCGACAGCACCAAGCTGCGTATTTGTAGTCCGTTCGACTGCTTGTTTAATTGCCTCTATCGTGCCGGGTGGAACTATCTCAACAGGTGCCAATCTCTGGTTGATGCCAATGAAATATCCGACAAACGCTGCTCCTCCAACCAGCAGAACAAAAACAATCATGTCACTGATTGCACCTAATACATTGAGACCCTTCTTTTCAGTTTTCATTGCAGTTGATAGTGAAGAATATTCAGTATCCTATCAACAGCGAGCTTCCAACACCAAGCGGTTAATCCCCAGGTTAGACTCATGCATGGTAGCGTTTGAGCGTTATTGGATAGGCAGTGGTGTTTTTGAAAATTTAAGAAGCTGTTTGATTGAGAACGCTAGACATCACTGTCTAAAAGAGCGGAAAGCGCTGGGACGGAGTACATGCAGCAGTAAACGAGGTTCTGTCGAAAGGAAAAAGCAAACCATCAATCACTACGGCTACGGGCTCTTGCGTCGCCGGATCGAAATAGACCTTGGCCGGCACGGAAACATGTCCCTCGGCGCCTTGACGGACTGCACACTCTCGACTCAACCCTTCGATAAAATCTCTTTGCCCGACTATGTTGAAGAGCTCCAACTTCACACGCTTTTCTGGAGATCCACCAAGATTCGTCGTTCGATATTCGATCCAATAATCGTCCGACTTATTCGACTTGTTTCCCTTAGCCTTAGTCGCAAAAACCTTTGTGAGCATTACATCTTTGGGTGTTGATTGTTCTGTAATCCGAGCGATTCTTTCGGCCTCACTGAGCTGATTTACGGAGAGTAATGGCACCATGCCAACGAAAAGAAGAACGAGCCCTAGCGGCCAGAGTATTATGTGGCGCAGAACGAGTGGAATTGATTCGTTCATTAGGCAGAAGAAAAATAAACCCGCACCCACTGCTATAAACGCTGCGCACGCTGCGGAGACAACCACTGCTCCATCTCGCTGGGAGTCGATGAGCAGCTGTGTCATTTGTTGTTTGTCCGGCTCTTCAAGAAGGATAGTCGAATTGCTACTCTGGGCGTCTTGGGCAACTGCTGCCACTCTGTCAAGGAACCTTCGCGCTCGTTCTGCTGACTGAGTACCCATAAGGCTGTTGTGAAGCCCGCTGACCCCGCCCTTCTTGATTTTTATCAACGCCTCATCAACGTTTATAGCCATAACCTGATTAGATTTCGAATCGACATATGCGCGACACTCTACTGGTGTGAAGGACGGCTGACTGAGAAGATATCGACAGACCAGACCCTCCACGGCCGACTTATTGTATCCACGGTCTATCTTCATAATTACTGGATTGACAGTCGAGTTTGGTTCCTTCAGCTCGACCCAGCAGTCAATAATGCTTCCCTTGTGGGTGTATTGGTGTACAGCGGTAATGAGCATGCTCCGCCCCTGACCGGAGCGTATGCTGTTTGCGACCGTGCTGAGAAAATTCGCGGTCGAAATCCTTGACCTGACAAGGAAAGGGATGCATATGAATAGTAGGAGGCATGCCAGTACCAGCTCTCCGGTTGGTCTTCCGGTACTCTGAGTCGCCTGGTTGAAAGAGTCTGCTACGAGGAGCAGGGTGACGAAGGAGAAATTGACAAGGAAAAATAGAAACCTTTTCTTTGACAAACGTGCGTCCGTTTCGACCTGTGTCAAGGTCGGATTGCTGTAGCTACGATTTTCACCTGAAACGTTCGATTCCATAAATTGCCAAACACCTTTCCGACTGAGTTGTTGGATAAGATTCGCGTGACACGGATGCTCCGCTTTGTTT
>CAYTDR010000447.1:0-6743 GCA_964436185.1 uncultured Candidatus Obscuribacterales bacterium
AGGCTCTGTTGCAAAAACAGCCTAAATTTCTAAATTGCGAACAGCTTTTTGGTAATCTCCTTCGATTGCTGCTAGCGACAAGTGTTGGTAGAGCTCAAGACTTTTTCGATTTCCATGGCCGGAGATGAGTTGTATCTTTGCGTCGGTAAGCCCCTGAGCGGTTAAGAACGTGAGCATTTGATGGCGCAGCAAGTGAGGGTGCACCGCCCGGGTGAGGCCGGCCTTGTCGGCGTACTTGCGCATGATCTGCTGAATTCGCCTGGGTGTGAATGGCTGGTTCAGCCGAGATTCGAACAGGAAGTCATTGCCGGGATGAGCATCAATATAGGTTTGTAAGGCAAGTCGGAAGTCCGAAGGAAAGAGAATGTACCGGTCCTTGCTGCCTTTTCCGTTATCAATGAAGATCTTGCAACCGTCCAGGTCAACGTCGGTGACTCGGATGTTGACCAGCTCGCTCACGCGCACCGCAGTGTAGAGCATAAGTTTGAGCATCAGCTCATGCTGAGTATCGCCGCACTTTTGCACCGTCTTGAAGAACTTCTTGAGTTCGGACAGAGACAATAACTCTGGTAGCTTTCTCTCTTTCTTGGGCTTTTCCATCTTTAACTTGAGCCGGACCTGCTGACAGACCGCGATGAAGGCATCATATGAAAGGCGATGCTGCCGAACCACGCGGATGATTTTTTTGACTGCCTCGGATTTCGTATTCCGCTTTGACGCTGCGAAACTGGTGGACTTTTTGGTGGTGGGTTTGGTCATTGGTAATCTCTTTTGGCACACATAGTTCGCATATCTGTTATTCTACGAAACATATAGATTGGGCGCCCCTGGATTTAATCTCGAATTGAGGAGCAGGCTATGAGCGACTTCAAATGGCGGCACTTTCAGGGAGAGATAATCCTCCAGTGCGTCCGCTGGTACTGCAAGTATGGCATCAGTTACCGCGATCTCGAGGAGATGATGGAAGAGCGCGGTGTCGATGTCGACCACACCACCATTTACCGCTGGGTCCAGCAATACGCGCCAGAGATCGAAAAGCGTCTTCGCTGGTACTATCGCCCATCCTACTCTACGTCCTGGCAAGTCGACGAAACCTATGTCAAAGTAAAAGGGCAGTGGAAGTATCTTTATCGGGCCATCGACAAACAAGGCCGAACATTAGACTTCTACTTGTCCCATACTCGAAGCGCAGCTATGGCAAAGCGTTTTCTCTGCAAGGCTCTGAAAAAACAGAAGTCTCATGATAGACCAAACACGATCAACACAGACAAGAATCCAGCTTACAATGCGGCTCTCAAAGAGATGAAAGACGAAGGGAGGTGTGACGCTGACCTTGAGCACCGACAGGTCAAATACCTGAACAACAGGCTGGAAGCCGATCACGGCAAACTTAAACGCCTCATACATCCGGCTCGCGGATTCAAATCGATGAAGACTGCTTATGCCACCATCAAAGGATTCGAAGTCATGCGCATGTTTCGTAAGGGACAAATGCGCGCCTGGCAGCTGTTGCCCGGCATCAAGGGCGAAGTGTATCTAGTTGAAAAACAGTTTGGACTTGATAGCAAAAATGTCTACGAAGAATTTTGGAAAACGGTCAACGAGGCATTTCAGGCTGCATAGCAGA
Source organism: uncultured Candidatus Obscuribacterales bacterium (assembly GCA_964436185.1). Classification (GTDB taxonomy): domain Bacteria; phylum Cyanobacteriota; class Vampirovibrionia; order Obscuribacterales; family Obscuribacteraceae; genus CAYTDR01. The sequence goes on from CAYTDR010000447.1 coordinate 1,628, forward strand.
AAACCGGCACGGAGAAACACGTCTCATAGGTCGTCTCAATTTTTCTGGGCAATAGTTGCAACAGAGCCTTCGCCGGGACACTATCCCATAATTGAGGTGGGTTTTGAGAAGAGCGAGAGAAATTTAAATGCTCATTGGATATGCGAGAGTGTCACGCGAGGATCAAAATCTTGAGCTGCAGCTGGATGGGTTAAATGCGGCTAAATGCGACCGGATCTTTTCTGATAAGAGAAGTGGCGCTCAGAGAGTGCGACAAGGGCTAGAGGATGCCCTGTCCCATTTGCGCGCTGGCGATACTCTGGTTGTCTGGAAACTTGATCGGCTGGGTCGTACCGTGAAACAGCTAGTTGATCTTGTTGAAGAATTGGAATCCAAACGAATCAACTTCAAGAGCGTAAAGGACAACATCGACACTACTAGTAGTGCAGGCCGCTTTTTCTTTCACGTGATGGCAAGCTTGGCACAAATGGAACGCGAGTTGATAGTTGAGCGAACGAAAGCTGGTCTAACCGCGGCTAGGAAGTTGGGACGCGTTGGTGGGCGGCGACGCGTCATGACTGAGAGTAAAATCAAATATGCAAAAAAACTCCTAAAAAGCGGCATGCCACCAAAAGACGTTGCTGCTGATCTAGGAATCTCTATGGCTACGCTATATCGCTGGATTCCGGAGGCTGCATCTTTAACGAAATGAATGAAGATCCTCTGACCCTCGATGTCGTTAAATGGATACGATTGAACGCAATTCGAATTAAGACAGTCGAGCCAAATGATGACTTCTCAGATTTACAGGAACTGAAAGAAGTTCTGTCAGGCGTGGACATTATTGGACTTGGAGAGGCTACTCATGGCACTCGTGAGTTTTTCCAGTTTAAGCATCGTTTGCTGCGATTCTTATCAATGGAGTTAGGATTCAACACACTCGCGTTTGAAACGCCATTTCCAGGCGATATCAACACATCCATTCGTGATCGAGAACTAGATCTTCTGGAGGCATTTCGAGAGCAAACTTTCGTGGTGTGGCAAACAGAGGAAATTCTAGAGACGATTGCCTGGATGCGCGATTACAATCAGAAGCAAAGCAATAAAATCGAATTTATCGGCATCGATTGCCAGCTGAGTAAGAGAATGGTCAAGAATTCGATTGACGTACTGAGCAAGCATGGCTGTTCTGCATCGGCTATCAAAGAGCTTCGTAGTTTGTTCGATGATTTTCTAGATCGTGCGAACCCCAACTCAAAAGAAGAACCATCTGCTGATTTTGTATTACTGGGAAGTTCATTGTTAGAGCAACTCTCGTTTTTGCAAGCGACTGTTACAATAGCTGGACTACCTGACAGCATCAGTGACCATGTCATCGTGCTATCGCAGACCGTGCAACTATATATGGTGCAAAATGAAGCGCGAAAACGCCGGAACATGAGAGACCGTTTCATGGCTGAAAATGTTTCTCGTATCGCAAGTAGAGGGCACAAGGTTGCAGTATGGGCGCATAATACTCATGTATCGTGCTTTAAATCGAATAGTCATGAAGACATGGGTTGGCATTTACGAAAGTCTTTTGGAAAACGCTATTACGCACTTGCATTTACATTCTTCAAGGGTGCCTTTCGAAGCAACTTCAAAAGCCGCACGGAGTCCTCTGAATACTGCGTTGCCATGCCACCACGGGAGAATATCGAGCACCTATTCCATCGCGCTGAAATCCCAACGTTTTTTCTCGATCTTAGATCATCTAAGAAGGATCGAAACATTGATCGCTGGTGGTCGCTTGAACATAAAGCTCAAGGCACTGGTGCTATCTTCAAGGGCGGCGCAGGAAGTTTAGGAACATACGCCTTCTCTGATCAGGAGTATGATGGAGTGGTTTTTATTAAGCAAACTAACGCTTCAGTCCCGTTGTAAGGCATGTCAAAGGATGTTTGAAGTTAGAACATTGTCGGGCACTTATTCTTCAGTGGCTGCAAAGAGTCCATTGCCGTTTTGACCAGGATCCTTACCGGCGGTCTATTTGAGAAACTCTTCTTGTCCACCGATAAATATCGCCTTCATTCCTCGACCAGCCAATTTTTTGATAGATCAACTCAGCTGCAAATGCCTCTTCCTCCGTTGCGCACGGATGTACCGAGCCAATATTGATGAAAGTATGTCGGGCCCACGGATCAACGGAGTGAGCTTGCTTTTGATTCGATGAAGAAATCTTTTCAGAACGTCTGCTTCTCGCAGCTGCATCGGCGAATACAAAATCCCGCCGAACTACGCGTGTTCGAGTTCGGCGGGATTCTTGTATTGAGCTCGGTTCTGTTAGTGAGATATTTGAAGGAAGACCAGATTCGGTTTCATCGATGAACTTGATGTCCTCTTTTGAATTTTTTTTGGACAAGCTTTGAAAAAGTCCGTGTGGAGCAGCTCTTGTCTTTGTTTGGAATTCAGAGAAATCTGGAACACTCTTTACCACTTCAACTCCGTCCACCTTCGTTTTTAGGTATTCGCCTCTTAGTTTCACAGACACCCTCATTGATTCTTCATTTAGTGGACGGAACGGACTTGCGCGCAAGATAACGCCGAACGCAAGTTTTTTTATGTGCGCTTGCAAAGAAGGTTCATTCTGCAATGACATCGATTCCACGGTAATGTCCAACGGTCGGCCGTCTTTAGAGATTCTGAATGACAACCTAATCTCAACTGTTACACCTCGACGTGGGGAAAGCAGCGGACTCAAAGCAAGGGTGATCTTTCTTTCAACGTACTTTCTGTAGTCTTCTAGGTTTTCGTCCGAAAGGCTAAATGCTATCTTCGGTACCATAAATTCAAAAAACACGCATATGAACGTTACTATCAAAACCTTAGTCTTCGTCAAAGACCTTCTCTGCAAGCGGCTGTTCATATCAGTTGGCTTATCTACAAGGGTAGTGCTAATGACTTTGTGCCACATAATGTCAGTTATGTTTCATGGTGGAGGTCTCTCCGGAGCAGACATAAGTCTAAAACAAGACAGGTAACTGCGAATTCGTTGGATATGCTCCTGAATCCATGTTTGCTGTTCCTCTGTTGGCGCCAACGAAACAAAAGAGGTTAGAACAACTAACAAGGCTTTCAATTTCTCGAGGCTGACATCCGCTGGTATTGATTGCAAGGTTGATTCAACCCTTTCCTGCCACTCCTGTTCTACACTTTTGGATACCGCTACAGCCTTTTTCCGCAGTTTAGACTGTTCACGAGCGGTTCTCATCGCCAGCTCATACACGATTCGGCGCGCTGCCAAGCGTTCTGGCGGCATATTTTTCGAAAAGCGAGTGGATGGGGGCATGCTTTGCGATGAAGCAGCCCCCTCCACACCGTTATATTCGTCGGTACAGCTTGCAAAGAAGCCATCCGCTAAATCGTCATAGTCTTTTAGTGCGTCTTCGTAGTCCTTTCGCCAGATATCCGAATGGGCATACAGCGTCCTTCGAGAGCATCCAGCAGCCGTTTCTAACTCGACTGTGGAGAACGATCGCTGACATTTTTTAATTGATTCCAGCGCATCTTTAATTCGTTTACGCGCGTTCGTCTTGCGATTAGCATTTTCGCGAACCCACGAGGCAGGTCGTTTACTGGAATATCGGGTTTGTGCAGTTTTGTCCGAAGGACGCCATTGAGCGGCACGCTCCACTTGGGCAAGAGCATCTGAGCTTTGATGATTGATGTCTTTACTCTGACCATTATTTCGGAGGTGTAGGAACCGTTCGATGGCCCATTGTCGCTCCTGTTCACAACCGTATCCGAGTGGTGGCAGTTCTCTACTTGGATCACCGTAGAATAAATAATGACTTAGACACTCGATCGCTTCAGCTCTTTGAGATGGACCCATCAGTCCATTCAAGTGATAGATTCTGCCTTTGTACCAGTTATCGACGATGATACCCGGTGGTAGTTGCTGAAAGACTGAGGATACGAATTCGTCAAATTCTCCTTGTGTAATAGCTCTTGATCGAGCGATTGGCACAACCTTCGCTGCCGAACACTGGGTCCCAAGTGAGAGGGCATTCTCTTTGCGAGCACGAAGTATTGCGATGTAGTCCTTCAACTGTTTGAAAGATGAATAACTGTTGGCATCAGCTTCAAGTGAATCTACAAAAAGTTCCAGTGCTTTGGTCGGACTCAGCTCATGACGCTCAAAATCAACTTCTAAAGTGCGTTTGTCGAGCCAGGCGAACCCTGGCTGCAATGGAAGACGAAGACCCAGACCGATTGAGTCTGCTTGTCCTGGATTGGGAAAGATCTCTAGCTGTCCCTTTGAAACACGGATATCGTTTAGCGAGAATAGTTCACCTAACAGCCGGCGAAGTTCACCACTGTGAATTGGCTCTCCAAAGAATATGTATAAATGCCAACCTTCACTATAGCTCGAGCGATACAGTGATGATTTCGACAGTCCGGCCAGATCCAAAATACCGAGTATTTTATCCAGAGCTTTTTTATTGTGATACCGGCTCTGGTGATCAATATCTAGGACGGCAAATTGTGTTGCTTTTCCAGCTCTGCAGCCAATCAGGTATTTTGGATGAGCACATGCGATAGCTTTAAGAATCTCTGAGTTAGGAAGTTTCCATTGTTCATTGGCAGACAACCAGGATCCACCAGCCAGTGGTTTATAGATGTATCCATAACGATGGAACAACTCCAAGAATGTGTTCGTACACACTTCCCATTCGTCAGGGAAGTAGCTTTTTCGAGCAAACCTAAATGGTGCACTCGCCTGAAAAGCGCGTGCAGCAGAGCGTCCGGTAATAGTATCTTTTCCTTTGTTGAGTTAAGGATAAGTTGACCTAGCCGGATCAATCACATATGCTTGAACATATCAGGAAACGTCAAAACCTGAATGAACAATCAAATCGCGGTTAGTCCGGAAGGGCTTCGCAAGCATTAAAACATCGCCGCTGGCGGTGTTTTTTGTTTTTGTGGTTGGTGCCTTCTAGGGAGTCTTGCTCCAGAAACATTCGGTGGCATCGGCACAAGAAGTGTCTCGATACCGCAGGAGATACTATACCGATCAACAAACGATCATGCAATAGCTTAAAACACCCGAAAGTCTCAGCAGTTCAGCACAGCCGCTCTTCCGGAAGTTCCGGCTGTG
>CAYTDR010000448.1:0-6740 GCA_964436185.1 uncultured Candidatus Obscuribacterales bacterium
TCGGCTATCCAATGCTTGCGTTAACCGAGAAATAGTAAAATTGAGAATTTCAAACTGCGTCCGCCGATTCGAAACTGTCTACAGAGCCTAGTGGAACTTTGTTGTCGAACTGTTGTGACTTCGCCACCGAACCAGTCGCTCACTGAAATAGGTTACATGTGCGCGACGCCGTGTCTTAGTAGCTGATTGGCTGTTGTGCTAGTTTCAGCATTCGTCGCCAAACTAGTCACTCACTGACATGGACGCGTGGCTGGGTCTCCGTAGTTATTAGCTGGTCTGACTTGTTCAGCATTCGCCACCGAACTAGTCGCTCACTAAGATTGCTACATGTACGCATCGATGTGTCTCAGTTGCTGGTTGGCTGGTTGGACCTGTTTCAGACTGGCGTTCTTGACATCGCGCGGTGAGGCGCGGTACGCTTCATTCAGATATCAATGCTTACTACTCTTTGACCATGCAACAACTTTCAGTACCGAAAAAACTGCTACTGCAGAAGGACATCGTCGCGACCGGCACTATGACTGTTGTGGTTTCGGCCGCAATGGGAGCTGCGTACGGAACCGGAGTATTAACGCTCGCGCCAGGATTTTTGCCGTCGTGTATGGCGTTAGCCGAAGTCGCTGCCATCGCTGTAGGTGGTCCAATGATGATAACGGGACTGATGCTTTTGGCGGTGGACCGCACTCGGGGAGTCAAACGAATGCTGATTGGTGCTGCATTCCTGAGTCTGGGTTTAATACCGTCCAACGTTGTGCCATCAAATCAGTGGTCTCCCGCTCCTGCAGACACGATCGTACACGACTACTCAGTTTAGACTGCAAGCTTTGCATTGCATTAAAGCAAACGGCGTTGACGCTCAGTATTCGAAGTCACACTGACGATGCCTGGAAATCTCTAATCGTACCGCCTGTGCCACGTACGCCTACTTGTCCAGGTTCTAACAATGAATCATCCGAGATTTGCAAGACGAGATTCTGATCGGCAATCAGACTCAAGCGGTTTTCCAAAATCTCAAATGTCAACGACTCCGGAACGTCAGACAACAGTTCCATCGACTCTCTCGACCACTGCCCGGCAATGTTTTTCCATATTTGTGCTGAATACGAATTTTCATTCTTGTACAGCATTCCCAGGTACATGTTGCAATCGGAAGGACCCAGGTATCTTGCGATTAGAGATAAGTGGCTACCGACGCTTGCTTGATCAAGCGAAACAGATGCCGTGACGCGAACGTTCTTCATTAGCTTTGTTGTTTGCGTTGTGATAACAAAAGGCTCGTTGACGGAAAATTCCTTTGCGTTTTCCCAGTCGCATTTGCCTATCTGCATTTTCCATCCAGGTGGTGGCTTTGAGGCTTCCAGTCTAGCAGTGTGTTCTTGAAAGTGTTCCGCCGCCTGCGGATCGAACGGCACATTGCCTTGAAAAAGTTGTCCGTGATGGCATTCATCAGGAGCATCCAATATTCGAATTTCATGGATATTTCCTGAGAATGGCATGGAAATGAAATCGAGCAAACGCCACGTCCTTTTGTCCAATACCCACAGTCCGCCATGAGTTTCTGTTCGCTCAGTTCTGTCACCCTTGGTGGAGCAACCGGCGAAAACAAGATCGCCGGCGCAAGCCAGCCCTCTGGTCATAACGTTGAGTTCGTCGGCCTGCCAAAGAACTGAGCCTGAGCGCACTTCTTCGATGGAAGCATTTAGAGAATTGCAGATTATCACTTCATCTTCGTCGGTAACCCAGATATTATGTGCGCCACTGGCGGTGGTGTCTATTCGCTCGACTATGTCCAACGACGGCCACGATAGTTTCAAAATATACGATGGTAAGTTCGGATTAAGGGCGAGCAAGTATAGGCTTCCATCTTTGTGAAACACTGAATTGAAATGTGACCCGATTCGACCGTCACTAGATTTATCCCATTTCAATGGGTCGAACCAAAAATGCCGAAAGAAGAAGTCGTCGGTTCTGAATACGGTTAGGCAGTTTCTGCCAGTATTGGTTGCGACAATGCGGTCGCCGATACACAGAATCTGATGCGGACAGGAGAGCACGTCCGAGATTGACTCTAAACCTATTGAAATCCCGCCTTTCTCTGATTCCGCATAGTCCTTGAAATCCAAAATTTGCGCGTTGCTGACACCACTGTGCGAAAGAGTAAGACGACTTTGCGGGGTCCAGGAGATTCCGTAGTACTCTCTGCGTGCCGCTTCCAACACTTCGATTCGATGCGATGTTGAATCGACAAGAAAGATCCAGTATGGAGTTGATACCAATAATTTCACGGGACTAGCTGTGGCTCTATGATCGGTTGACGCGGGATATTCCGCTTATTTATCTTGAGCATGCTGGCAATCGGTACTAGTTGCATTACGCATGAGTTCAAGTTAAGGAGCGGATAGTTAGACATGGTAGTACCATAAAGCGCGCTTGCAATAGTGGAAGCAATTGCGATCCGTTAATTGAAGTTTTTTCTTATCGTGTGATTCATGAATAAAGACGATCTTGTCATTGTTGGGGCCAGTGGACACGCGAAAGTTGTTTTCGACATTGCCGACACTCTTGCAACCTACAACATTCTTGCGTTCATCGATGAGTTTGTTGAAGACGGTGGAGAGTTCTTCGGAATTCCGGTGCGAAACAGTCTTGATGGCATTCAACCGTGTTCTTTTGTGATTGCAATCGGGGACAATCAGGCACGGAAGCGGCTCTTCAACGACCTTGTTTCCAAGCTCTTTCAGCCAGTTTCTCTCATTCATCCATCTGCAGTCGTTTCTACTCATTCTTCAGTAGCACCAGGTACGGTGATATGTCCGAAAGCGGTTGTGAATGCGAACGCTACGGTCGGTGAAAATTGCATCGTGAACACCGGAGCAATAATCGAACACGACTGTGTCATCGGTGCTCATAGTCACATCTCGGTAGGCGTTTGCCTGGCCGGTAACGTGCACGTTGGAGAGGGCACCTTGATTGGTGTATCTGCAGCCGCGAGACCGCGCGCACAGATTGGACAGTGGAGCATAGTTGGTGCTGGTGCCGTTGTGACGAGAGATATACCCGATCACTGCACTGCGATTGGGATTCCGGCCAAGCCTCTACCGGCGGAGGCACTGAATTCCTGAGATGTCACGTCGATAGAACGTTGTCTGAGCGGTATAGTGCATACTTCGACAGAGCACTTCGATGACAGAGCGCACCGCTTGACCACGTGCACATTGGCCTGGAGTATGGTTAGTGTTTGTGCCGTTATAGCTAGAGATCCCCGATCACTGCACAGCGACTGAGATTACGGTCAAGCCTCTACCGGTGAAGGCATCGAATTCTTGAGATTCCATCTGAGGGGCTCGCGTATTAACGTTCACTGCTGATTCGGGAAGCGGGCGCAAGACTCCGATTCTGGCATCCTGTTGCACACGTGCGATGTTGCGTAAGATCTGGTCTCTTTTGTGTTGATTGACACTATGACTCATTGAGTTGTCTCGTTGTCGATAATGAGCCAATGATTCGTCTATATAACCGATTTGCGAAATGTAGCTTAGGTTGATGTGTCCGGGATAATCACCCATGCCGTATTGTCTTTCAGCAAAGATATCAAAGGTGTAACACCGGTCCCACAACTCTTTCCGTACGAGGAGGGTTGCCGCGCAAATTGGGTTGAGGGTCAACAGACGTTCAAAGATCCAACCGCAGGGCATATCGGTGAACCAAGACGCCTGTCTCCAAAAATCATGTGTGACGTTATAGCGCTCGTCTACCGCGACGAAGTCTGAATGAACACCGCCAAAGCCAGGGTTCTCTAAAAGAAATCGGACGTTCTTCTCAACTTTAATGGGAAGCAAGTAATCATCCGCGTCTAAATACGAAATAAAATCACCGGTCATGTGCTGGAACGCGTTGTGCATGCTCATTAGCGTGCCCAAGTTGCGCTCATTCTTCAGCATTACTACCTTTGCAAGTTTTCTTGTCAGCAGAGGCTCGAAGTCCAATGCAACGTTCCAACTGTCATCGGTGCTCGCATCATCTACGAAAACGACTTCTATGTTCGTGTAGGTCTGTGATAGTAGCGAGTTGAGTGAGGCGCGCAGGTAGCTTGATGAGTTGTAGCTGGGTACGCAGATTGAGACGAGAGGAGAACTTTTACTCATGATTCGCAAATTCTACCGTGATATGTTTCCAATAGCATAACGTCCACCTTCAGGATAGTACTTAGCAAAAGCTTATTCGCCGAAATGAATGTCATTAGCCTTTCAATTTGCATACCGCTTACAGGCAGTCTCGAAGCTTTTACCCGAAGCGCCAATTCGATATGCAAACAAGATTTCAGAAATTTCGAAGTGGTAGTTAGCGGACCAGCTTCGAGGTTCAACAATGAGGCATTCGCCAGTCTCGAACAACTTTTTCCGACAACGTTTGCACCGTCGCAGGAGTCAGCTAGCGAGCTGACCATTTATAACGAATGCCTCAGTCTTGTTCAGGGAGAATACGTAAAATTCGTTCTGCCTGGAACTCTGCTCGATGCGTATTGTATTGGACAATTCGTCCGGACTCTCGAGAATCATAAGAACCTGGCGATCGTCAGTGCGCCGTCGCGTTGTATTTCCGAAGGCGGAGATGAAATTCCTCGGTCTATCGGTGCCGAATTTGTCGGCTTTCGTTCGAGCAAGTCGCTCACTCTAAAAGCACTCGAAAAATACGAAAGCCCGGTCGGCAGTCTTTCGAACGTGATGTTTAGACGTGAGTTCGCCATGGACGGGTTCAAGGGTCGTCTGGATACGCTTGCTGAGTTTGAGTTCTTGCTGCAAATTATGTCATTTGGAGATTGCGTAGCGCTTTCACAGACACTACTATCGGTACCATTCTACGAGACGTCTGAAAGGCAAAATCTGCGTCAGGAGTCTCTGATTGAATTTTACGATTATCTTCAGCTGCAGACTGCTCACATTGGCAAGTTGTATGCCGGCGGACTCTCTCAAGGTAGGGAATACGATGACGCAAATCGCCACATAGAAGAGGCCTTTATTCGACTGTGCAGTGTGCCCCGGGAACTGACAAAAGAGAGTGCTGTTTACGCGGCGAAGCACCTTGCTGCCACTTCCAGTCGCGAGGAGTTGGTCGAATTGGTGGCTAAGTATACTGAGCTGCTGTATACCCGCATCGAAAGATCTATCGGACTGGGAAATCAGTTGCAGTCGATTCCACCGACCGTCGTTGAGAAACAGCCAATCTACTTGATTGTCGAAGAACTGAATCAATACAGATGCCAGCTAGTCGATGAGTTCCAATCACTAGTCAATTCGCCATCGTGGAAACTAACAGCGCCACTAAGAGCGATGAAAGGCCTATTGCGATCGTCGAACCAAACGGTGAAGAGTTTTCGGGAAGCTCCTTCCCGCGAAAAAAGCATAGTGCCTGTTGCCGACTTTGGTGGCAGCCCGGCAGGTGCCGGCGCTGGTATCGGCTCTGGTGCTAAGCTTGGTTTTGCCGTGAGCAAGAATGATGCTTCGGCAGCGCATCGGGCACGGTTGTTAAATGAAATCGCCCATCTGGAACGAGAAATAAAGGCAATTCGAGAATCAGCGTCATGGCGCATAACCGAAAAGCAACGTCAGGTCTTTCCCTGCTTTTGGAGAGACGTCCGCGTCAAACGCCCGGAGAAAATCTCGGAATGGGAGAAAGCCGACGTTGAGACTGGCTTGGCGGCTGACTTAGTTGTCTTTGACGATATCTTCCCGACGAAACTGTCTGCTTTTCGCTTTGCTGAGTATACCGAGTATTTAAGCGCCTTTCCAAATTGCCATGTGATCACCACTGGAAAAGTAGAGGGGTTGGGTAAAACTCGATCGGTTGGCCAGGTGATCGAAGAGTATAGGGAAGAGTTTCCCGAACTGGGAGACCGTGTTCACAGACTCGCAGAATTGCAGGGACTGAATGCGAAGTTGGCTTATTGCGTGTTCCTGTCACTTGCCTTCGAATATTTACCGATATTCGAGGAATTCCAAATTCCATTCGTTTTCACTCTTTATCCTGGTGGAATGTTCGAGCCTAATCAGCCAGGTTCCGACGCTATGCTGAAACGAGTTTTGTCGTCGCCTCTGTTCCGTAAAGTAATAGTGTCGCAGCGGTTTGTGAAAAACTATCTACTGGCAAACGCATTTTGCCGCGCCGATCAGATCGAGGAGATAATTGGTTGCGTGACTGTGGATAACGCAGAAAGCGCTCAAAGTGAAAAGCGCTACTACGGAAGAGAGAAGAGCACCAGGGACATTTGTTTTGTCGCGCACCGGTATCATGCGCGTGGAATCGACAAAGGCTTTGATGTTTTCGTCGATGTCGCGAAAGAACTGGCTAAGCGACTGACCGATGTATATTTTCACGTGGTGGGTGGATTCACTGCCAGTGATATCGACATTTTCGGCATCGAAGATCGAGTTCGCTTCTACGGAACTTTGGAAGTGGAAGATCTGCAGAACTTTTTCCGCTCGATGGATGCAATCGTTTCTCCCAACAGGCATGGAGTGCATTCGCCGGGGCAGTTCGACGGATTCCCTACCGCATGTTGCATAGAGGCCGGGCTGAATGGAGTGGTTCCATTCTGTACTGACATTCTCAATCAGAACATCCTCCTGGAACCAGGACGCGACATTTTTGTGATCGATCGGAATGTTGGCTCTATCACCAACATTCTGGAGCAAGAACTTTCTGACATGGACAACTTCTACGAGAAGTCGAGACAGGTAAAG
>CAYTDR010000449.1:0-6738 GCA_964436185.1 uncultured Candidatus Obscuribacterales bacterium
CACCATCAAGCAGGTTCGCGATAACGTAGGTTATCTTGATGCCCTGGGTAAAAAGCAAACCGCCGAAGCCAAACGAGATGCGGCCATCGGTGAAGCGCAGGCGACCAAGGAAACACAGATCGCTCAAGCAAACGCTCAGAGAGACGCACAGATAGCTCAAGCTATGGCTGCCGAAGAAGGTGCTAAAGCGAAGCTCGCTGCTGACACTCGCGTAGCTGCCGCCTCGAAGGACTTCCAGGTCAAGCAAGCACAGTACCAGGCAGAAGTATCCCGAGAAAAGGCGACATCTGATGTTCAATACGACATCAACAAAGCTAAGGCCGAGCAGAGTCTCATCAACGAACGACAGACGATTAAGATTATCGAGTCTCAAAAAGAAGTCGAACTTCAACAGGTCGAAGTCCTGAAACGGGAAGTGGCGCTGGAAGCCGAGATAACCAAGCCGGCAGAAGCCGAACAGAGCAGAGTAAGGTTGCTTGCTCAGGCAGAACAAGATAAGAGACGAATTCTGGCAGAAGGTGACGCCCAGGCTATGAAAGCCAAGGCCTCCGGTGAAGCGGAAGCTACCAAGCTCAAAGCTCTAGCCGAGGCTGATGCGACCAGACAGTTGGGTCTAGCCCAGGCGGAAGCAGAACGAGCGAAAGGTCTTGCCCAGGCGACAGTTATCGCCGCCCGTGGTCAAGCTGAAGCGGAAGCCATGGTGAAGAAGGCAGAAGCCTACAAGCAGTATAACGATGCTGCGATGGCGAGCATGATGATCGAGAAGCTTCCGGAGCTTGTCCAGGCTGCTGCGATGCCTCTATCCAAGATCGGCAATGTCACATTGCTTTCGACAAACGGAGACACATCAGGAGCCGGCAAGCTGAGTGCAGATGTAATCAACGTTGCTGCTCAAAGTCTGACAATGGTGAAAGGCCTGACCGGAATCGACTTGTTGGAGACAATGGGAAAAGGCAGGTTTGGAGCTCAAAACGGTCAGCAGACACATCAAGCCAATCAAGGTGTTCAGCCTCAGCAGGGCACTCAGAATAATCAACCACCCAAACCGGTTGTTACAGCGCCAAAGCCCATCCAGGGGTAGTGCGAAAGTATCTGAGAGGCGATGACTAGAGAGAAACGAATCATCATCACTGGTGCAAGCGGAGTCGGCAAAACCACCCTGGTGGAAGCGCTGGCTCCGCTTCTCTCATTGCAAGTCATTCCGGAGCTGGGAAGAGTGATGTGCAATGATCTCGGTTTCAAAACGATCGGAGAGATACCGAATCAAGAACAATTCAAACAGGATGTTCTAAAGGCGCAAATAGTCGAAGAAGACCGATTGAAGAGCTTCATCTCCGATCGATCCACAATTGATTGTTGGGTTCTATGGCAGCGCTGGAACCTCTGTTCGGCAATGACCTACGACACCGAAGCTTACTATAGATCTGCGCTTGCGCAAGCACTCAAATATTCGCATATCATCTATGTGCCACCAATGTTTCCGCCGATCGAGGATGGTTTCCGCTGGACCGATGCAGACTACCAATCTCAGATCGATCGCATGGTAAGGACCACCCTCTACGATTGGGGGCTATGGGAGCGAACCTACACGGTGGGGCAGACGCCAGTCGAAGATCGAATAGAAGAGATCAAAAGACTGTTTTGATGACGCATTCTGTTTGACTCTATATATGGTGCCATGACTGAACGGTTGCTCTTACTTGCTGCGCACTTAAGTTTTTGTTGCGTATTCGCGCAATCTCGCCTGCGCATTGCCGAAAAGTTCAGCCAGAGCGGAATTCTGTAACATTTCTGCAACCTTGCTGGCGTAAATTCATGTTGATGACGAACGAACCACACATGGTGGCATCGCTGGAGGAAGTAGCAATGGTTTTTGATCAATATGAAGTGGTAAATGCGGGAGTAGACTCGCAACAGGGGCAAGCAATCGGTTCTCTCAACCTTATTGACTTGTTAAAGAATGGCAGTGCGGACGTACCTGCTCCGGGAAACTCAGCTCCCCGTTCGAGCGAGGGCTCCACTAGTCCATCTCTCGGACCGTTCCTTTTAAGGTACGTCTTCCCGTCCGAATATGTCGGTTCTCTTGACTCTGGGCGGACGCTGCCGTCCGCGAACAGGAAGCCTGAGCATACCGGCTTTCCGGAAGAGTCGGGACGAACGCTGCCGCCAGCTAACAGGAAGCCTGAGCATACCGGCTTTCCGGAAGAGTCGGGACGGACTCTGCCGCCAGCTAACAGGAAGCCAGAGCATAATGGTTCTCCTGGTGAATCAGTATCGATTGGACAAAGTATTCTTCAAAAGCTCTTCAGTCAGAGCGTTGGTGATTCGGCACCGATTCCGCCAAGCGTTCAGCATGAGAACAACGGGCGTTCCCAAAGTCCCGAGGTCTTACCGAGCGTGATCGGAGAACTCAGCTCTAAGCTGAAGGAAGCGGTCGAAGCCAAGGACGCAAAGCCCGACAAAGATAAACCGGCTCAATTGCTGATTTATGAAGTCCCAGTCCACAAGTTCAACAAGGCTGAAGTAACACCTGAGAGTATCAAGCAAGCCAAAGAAAAGATGGAAAAGGAGATCAAAAAGGATCCTCCTCCAGAGGGTACCGCCGAAATGGTCAACAGTATTGTTGATGGAATCTTGAGCGGTGATCCGGCTACCATTCAGAAGATGCTGAAGAATGTGAAAACGCCGGAAGACGTCCAAAATCTTCAGAAGGCGGCTGAATATGTAGGGAAGCGACTGGGTGTGTTGGCTCTGGCTGGTCAAACCCATGATGGCAAGCCTTACTTCCAGATGAGAACTTTCTTCGAGCATGAAAATCTGACTGGCAGCTGGGAAAATGAAGTTCAAATGTACGTCTACCCGGACTCGGTCAGCACAAGCATGAAGAGTAATGCGCCTATCGCCGGTGAGGACAGGCCTCGGCTGAAGAAGGTAGATCCCAAAATCATCGCTGATTATTTGCAGAAGGGGTTCGTCAACAAGAGGTAGAGGGCTGAGTTTTTCCTCGTCAGCTCTAAGTAACGACTGCGGAAAAAAGTTCACGCACGTAGAGCGAGTCTACATCGAGTTTCGGTGTAGGCTCGTTCTTCCGTGTGGTGCTATATTTGGTGCCAGACAGCATTGACACAGACCTATAAACGAAGGTGTGATTGATGGAGAAATGCCATTCGAGCCGAGCCATTCAAGAGAAGATTGCGGCAGATGCGTCATTGTGTCGAACGATTCCGTTGTCGATAGACAAGATACTTTAATTACAGATTCCGATGGCCGTAAGTCTGTGCAACCGCGTTCTGCAAGCACTTGGAGGCATGATCGTCAACAGCGTGATATACTTCGCTCTCAAGCGCTGCGAAGCAAGCCGCTGGATACTCTTGTCTGTAGCTGCCGGTAAGTCTTTTCGTCGTCCTCGAGGTCTGTGGTGACAAGCATTCAAGCAAAGAAAAGTCATCGACGAGCATTTGCAGCCGGCGGTCTGATAGTCATCGCAGCTGCTTTCTTGGTTTTGCAACTTTCATCGACCGGGATGCACGCTGCCGACGCGGGCAAACCTCTTTCCTCGACCAAGAAAGTCATCTCCGCTTCAGGCGTGAGAGCGCCGAAGCAAACACACCGTCTCGTCTCTCTGGCGCCATCAAATACGGAGCTTATTTATTCTCTCGGTGCCGAAGCCGACCTCGTCGGCGTCTCCACGTTCTGCACGTTTCCCGCTCAGGCAGCAAAAAAGCCTAAGATGGGCTCATTCATCTCCGTGAAATTGGAGACGCTGGCAAAGACCAAGCCGGAGCTCGTTGTGCTCGTGTCAGGTCAGGAGCCGCTGAAAGCGAATCTCGAGAAGCATGGGTACCATGTCAGGCTGTTCCCGAACTCTTCCCTGGCGGATATCTCCGCAAATATTCGGCAATTGGGAGAGCTGTGCGGCAAAGAAGCGAAAGCCCAGGCTCTGGCAAGCGACCTTGATGCTGATATTGCCTCTCTCAGGCAGATAGTCGGTGCAAGCAAAGCGAGAAAAGTTTTCTACTGCATCTGGCCAAAACCATTGATGACCGTTGGTGGCGGCAGTTTTCTCGACGATGTTATTAGCACCTGCGGTGGGAGCAGTATCGCATCCGGTATCAAGACTAGTTATCCGAAGCTTGGTTTCGAGCGTTTGATTGCTACCGATCCCGATATCATAATCTTGCCGTTCGAATCGCATGGATCTATAGATCTGAAGTCGAAGCCTTGGGCTTCGCTCAAGGCGATAAAAAACGGTCGCTACTATTATCTGCCGGACAGAGCAGAAGACTATCTCTCTCGTCCGACTTTGATGATCAGGAAAGGTTTGTACTGGCTGGCGACCAAAATCCATCCGGAGAGACAAAAGGAATTGGATCAATGGTTGAAGGGCAGAAAGCCGGTTGAATAGCGATCGTGGGGCACGACCGCCCCCGGCTCAATATCCTTTTACTCTTTCGAGTTAGTTTAAAACGGCTAATAATGAAATTTTCCCCTGTTTCACGGCGGCGACCCCCGTGAAGACGCAGCAGGCGAACGATAGGCTTGTGTAACCACTTCGTTCAATTATCAAATCAAGAGGTAAGAAATAGATCTATAATCTGCATTAGTCTCGTAGCTGCGAGCCGCCGTTTCGCGGTCAAAGGCAGAACGATGTCAACTAAGGTGACCCGGCGCGGATGACTCTGGCATCCAAGCACAAGTAGGATGGCAAGCAACTTAGTATGAACCACCTGATAGTCTGTGGTCTCAACCATCACACAACGCCGATAGCGATCCGTGAACGGTTTGTCATTCCCGAGTCATGCATAAAGCACGCGCTTCAAGGTCTCTCACATTTCCCGCATTTAATCGAGTCTGCCGTCGTATCTACCTGTAATCGAACAGAAGTTTACGCGGTGGTATCAAACGTGAACTCCGGCATGACAGAGTTGGACGAGTTCTTTCTGTCCGTTCAGTCGGTAGGCGATCACCAGGGGCTAAAACCTAATTTCAAACTTGTCAGAGACGACGTCGCGCTTCATCTCATGCGTGTAGCCTCAGGTCTGGACAGCATGGTACTGGGCGAGGGGCAGATTATGGCCCAGGTGAAAGAGGCCCATCGAGCGGCGCAGACTGCCAGAACCTCCGGACCTGTACTCGATCATCTGTTCGGTCTGGCATTGAACTGCGGCAAGCGCGTCAGATCTGAAACATCACTGGGCCGCCGTGCCGTATCGGTTAGCTCCGCCGCTGTTGAATTGGCTCGAGAGCTGGCGCCAGGATTCGGCAACGAACGATGCACCATACTCGGTGCAGGCAAAATGGCTCGCATCTGCTTGAAGAATTTGCTCAGCGATAAAAGCAAAGGGCTGGTGAGCATTCTCAATCGTTCAAGCGAAAAGTTGCAGCCGATTCTGGAAGACTGCAGCAGGTTCAGCCATCGCATTTCAGGTGACGAGAATTTCGTGGACCGACATTCGCTTGTCGCTGGATCTCGCCTTTCGATAGTGGCTACAAGTGCTCCTTTTTACTTACTCGAATTCGACAAATTCGCCCTTGCCAGAGAGGCGGCCGTAGCAGCCGGCGCGTCCGATGAATGTTTGATTGTCGATATCTCCGTTCCGCGCAATGTCGATCCGCGGATTGGCGAGCTGCCTGGAGTGACACTAAAGCATGCGGACGATCTGGCTTGCATAGTCAATAAAAACAAGAAAGAACGGCAGGCTTTGCTTGGTGAGGCAGAGGAAATAGTGTTCCAGGCACTGGAAGAATTTCAGGACTGGCAACGCTCGCGCCTGGTGGTGCCTACAATTGCCGGACTGCGTGAGAAGATAGAGGCGATCAGGCAAGAGCAGATGTCCAAGGGTTCGCAGAGATCCGGCGAGCAGTCAGGATGTCCTCATAAAGCGGATGCCGAGAGCCTCAGTCGAGCGATCATTAATCAGATACTCCATCATCCGACTGTGCAGCTAAAAGCTACACGCGACTATCAAGTTCTAAAACAACAAGCAGAAGCTCTCAGGACGTTGTTCAATCTGGAGCTTAATGATGGACCGAAAGCGACTGTGTTCGGCCGAGACGCGTCGCTGGCGCTAAGCTGAAAATGCCTTCGTAGACTCGTTCTCGGATGCTTGCTGTGGTCGGCCGATCAGAGGCAGAGTCACTTGAGAAAGGTACTACAATGCGAGTCGGGACACGAGCAAGCCAGCTAGCGCGAGTACAGACGGAAATCGTCATACAGCGAGTTACGTCTCTGTTTTCAGACCTGTCAATAGAGACCGTTCCCATCACCACTGGTGGCGATGTGGTGCTCGATCGTCCGATCGCCGAACTCGGGACCCGCGGTGTTTTCGTCAAAGAGCTTGAAGACGCTTTACTCCGCAGAGAAGTGGATTTCGTCGTCCACAGTCTCAAGGATATGCCTACCGATTGTCCGCCGGGACTGGAGCTAATCGCCTGTCTATGCAGGGATGATCCGCGTGACGTGCTCGTCAGCAGGGATGGCAAAACCTTAGAGCAGCTTGCAACGGGAGCGGCAGTAGCAACATCGAGCCGACGGCGAACCGCTCAAATCTCGGCTATCAGATCGGATTTGAAGTTTGTCGATATCCGGGGAAACATTCAAACGCGCTTGCGTAAGCTAGACGAAGGGCAGTGCGACAGCATGATTCTTGCGGCAGCTGGTTTATTGCGCCTTAACTTGGACACGAGGATAGCGCAGTTCTTCGAGCCCACTCAGTCGACGCCGGCTGCTGGGCAGGG
>CAYTDR010000450.1:0-6721 GCA_964436185.1 uncultured Candidatus Obscuribacterales bacterium
CGCCTTTCATCGCGACATAAAACCGGGCAACATCATGCTCGTCGAATCCGCCGGAACATCGGACTATGTGAAAATCGTCGACTTCGGTATTGCCAAGCTCGCTGAGGAAGCACAAAGGTTAACCCGACTGGGAGAAGTTTGGGGGAGCCCGATTTATATGAGTCCGGAGCAATGCACGGGCACCACCATTGATGCGCGCACTGATATTTATTCTCTCGGCGTCGTGATGTACGAAGCGCTTGTCGGACAGGTTCCCTTCCTTGGTCGCAACTACGTGGACACGATGGGCAAGCAAATATCAGAAGCACCACCTCCATTTTCGGAAGTGGCACCAGACAACGAAATTCCTGAGTCGATCGAACGAATCGTCTTCAAAGCCCTGGAAAAGGATCCTGCCAAACGATTTCAGACCATGTTGGAGATCAAGCAGGAGCTGGAGAGAGCATTCTCGCTTGAGGATTCCGCTCCGATGCCCCAGACGACGAAGAGCTTCTCGAAGAAAACAGATGAGACTCGTCTAAGTGGTACCAGGCATAGGGCGAGCAAACCAAGCCGAAGAACTCCTTCAAAGAATAGACTGCCATCGCAGGATCCGATGGAAAGCCAGGATCATACCAGCGAGGAGCTTCCGGCACGGGAATCACAAAGTGCAGACGAGCACAGATCAATTTCGGTGCCCAGACCTTCTCGCAGCAGCTCGCGCATTCCGACATTGCAGAAAATCAGCGGTGGACGTGCGGCGACGCAACAACCGGTGACTAAACGGCCAGAGAGTAAACGCCCTGAAAGAAAAAAGAGCAAGCAGGAGAATGCGCTGTCCACTTTGATCATATTGGGCGTGCTTGCGCTGGTGCTCGGTATGGGACTGGCAATGAGCGATACCGCCAGAGCCCTCTTGTGCAAACATCTTTTCGAACAAGATCCACCTGTGCAATCAAACATCGAACCTTAACGAGCCAACGAGCAGACGATCGATCAATAGCAGTTATGATCGATAGCTCGATCAATCGTTGATCGCTCGAACGATTGATTAAATCAATACTTACTTACTTACTTAGTTGCTTGCTACAAAGCTTGAACCGAGTTAGTCGTATTCTTCCTCTTCGTCGGAGAGACAGTGTTTTTCCATATAATTAAGCACGAACTGGGTTTCATCTTTGAATCGGTTCAGCCGCTCGATCCATGACGAGATAGCTCTAGCTTTCTCTGTTTCCTCATTCATTGATGCTTCATCTTTTTGACTATTGATGGTTCCCAGTTGTGTGTCTATGCAAGAGATAAGAACGCTGAGGGTGTCTCGCAGATCGGAGTCGTTAAGAACTACCTGGCCCTCTACCTCATTAAGGGCAGCCATGACATCACAGATCATCGGTTGAGGCGGAGTTTCTCTGACCGGCATATTCTCATCCGGTACTACCAGCGATGCGGCACCTTCGGCGGTTTCGGCTGTCTCAGCAATCTCGGGTTTGACTTCAGAACCGGTGTCGTCCGCATCGCTCGATTTATTTTCTGCAGATTCCATTTCAGTTGGTTCTGCAGAACTTTCGTTGTCACTCTTAGCCTGCCCATCCCTATCGTCTGACTCTGACTGATCTGGTTCGGAGTCTAAGTCAGAGTCGGCGGAAGATTCCGATTGCGTCTCATTGACTGTCTCGTTTACATTTTCTGCGGCTGATTCGCTTCCATCAACTGGTTCACTTTCAGAAAGTGTTTCGCTGTCAGAGGACGGATCGCTTTCAGCATCACTTTTATTTTCAGTGGCTGAATCGCTATCAGAACCAGGTTCGCTTTCAGAAACTGATTCGCTTACGGAACTAACAGGATCGATTTCATAAACAGATTCGATTTCAGAAATTGGTTCGCTTTCATCGACAGATTCACTTTCAGCTACAAGTTCGCTTTCAACAACTGGGTCGTTTTCAGAAACAAGTTCGCTTTCACGAACTGGCTCGGCTTCAGAATCTGAGTCACTCTCTGCAGCAGGTTCGATTTCCGCGACCGGCTCGGCTTCCTCAATAATCTCATTTTCATCGACCGGTTCGAGTTCGATTTCAGCAACTTCATCAACTGGCTCGGTTTCTTCAAGTTCTAGATCTCTGTCGGCGATCGGTGCGAATTCGTCAACGGGTTCGATTTCTTCAAGAAGCTCGCTATCTTCGATTTCCTCAACGAACTCGCTTTCGTCGAGAAGCTCGATCTCTTCTTCCAGCTCGCTTTCGACTAGCGATTCTTCGTCAATGAGTTCGATTTCCTCGATCGGCTCGAGTTCGCTTTGGTCATCTGACTCGCTTTCGATCTCTTCCAGCTCGAGTTCGACGTCCGCAATCGGCTTGCTTTCGCCAACCGGTTCGCTTTCGTCGAGTTCCTCCAGCTTGAGTTCGCTTTCACCAACCGGCTCATTCTCTTGCTCGAGTTCGCTTTCGTCACCCGGCTCGCTTTCGTCGAGAAGTTCGATTTCCTCCAGCTCCAGCTCGAGTTCACTTTCGCCAACTGGCTCGACTTGGTCGAGAAGCTCGATTTCTCCGACCAGCTCAAGTTCGCTCTCGCCAACTGGCTCGGCTTCGTCTAGAAGATCGATTTCTTCGACCGGCTCGAGTTCGCTCTCCTCAATTTCGAGGATCTCAAATTCTTCGAACGACTCCAGGTCGAGTTCCGAGACTGGCTCGATTTCTTCATCTTCAAGCGACACAGATTCGCTTTCTTCAAACGGCTCGAGTTCGTGTTCCTCTACTGACTCGATTTCTTCTAGCACATCGCCGTCTTCAAACGGCTCGAGTTCACTTTCCGCGACGGGCTCAAATTCCTCAACCAGCTCAATGTCGTTGAGAATCTCGATTTCGTCGACGGTTTCGATATCCGCTATTGGTTCGCCAACGGGTTCGCTTCCTTCGTCCTTGATTTCTTCTGTCGGAGCAGGACGTTGACCCTGGGGTCCATGACCTTGCGCCGGCCGTCCGGGTCCCGGTCCGCCATGAGGAGGTCTCGCTCCTTGTCCGGGAGGACCTTGTGGTGCATGCGCAGGTCCACCAGGGCCGGGCGGCCGTCCAAATGCTCCTCCACCTTGCGGCGCTCTTTGACCGGGTCCGGGTCCTCCCGGACCGCGACCTTGCGGCGGTCGTTGACCAGGACCGGGGCCAGGCCCGCCTGGAATTCGATCTCGTGGTGGTCCTTGACCTGGACCGTGTCCGAGTCCGGTAGGACCTCGATCTTGTGGTGGTCCTTGACCTGGACCGTGTCCGGGTCCGGTAGGACCTCGATCTTGTGGTGGTCTCTGCCCAGGACCGTGTCCAGGACCACCTGGAGGTCTTTGTCCAGGACCCGCTGGCCCACGAGCTGGTGGTCCCCATCCAGGACCAGGTCCACCTGGTCCTCGCCCTTGCGGTCCTGTTCCAGAACCAGGCGCTGGAGGCCGCTGCCCAGGCCCGGGAGGTCCTTGTACCGCTCGACCAGGTCCACCTGGACCACCAGGGCCCGGCGGTCGCTGTCCGGGACCTGCTGGTCCTCGCTGATAGTTCTGTTCCTGTGGATGACCAGGCCCTCTGTTTTGTGGCGCTGAACCTGGTGGATAACCTTGCCTTCCGCCCGGTTGACCCTGCGGTGGCTGTCCTCCGGGACCGCGATTCTGAGCTCCTTGCGGAGGATGACCCTGACCTTGTGCTCTTTGCCATTCGCCCGTCGGTTTTGGACCCTGACCGGCAGGATAACCCTGCGCCGGACCTCTACCTTGCGGTCCCGGTGGCTGCCCCAGTCTTCCTGGACCAGGAGCTTGAGGCGGTGGCGGTCTCCTTTGGGTTCCAGGATGTGGTCCGCCTTGCTGAGCAGGTGCAGGTCCTCGTCCCATGGGAGCTTGCGGCATTCCCTGGCGTTGGTGCCGTGGATCGGGATAAGTCTCAGGTTTGGAGCGGTATTGTTCTTCCTGGTTCCATCCCTGTTTCTGGCTATTGCGATACGGGTCTGGTGTGTTGGCTACGGGCTCCAGATCCTGTTCTGTATAGATGGTATTGAAGTCAGTCTCATAACTACTATCTTCCTGGTCACCATACTCGGAGTCATAGTTGACCTCCAATGTAACCTCGTCGTCGACCGGATTGTAGACTACGCCCGAGTATGGCTGTTCAACTTCCTGATACTGCTCATCTTCCTGATACTGTTCCTCTTCATAATAAGGTTCTTCCTCGGGGACTTCTGACTCGGGCTGATACTCCTGCTGGTACTCTGCCTCTTCTTGCTCGTCGAACTTGACGACATCCACGACACTGGTGCGCAACAGCACCGCTATCGTAGGAATCCATGAGCTGCGCTCCAGGTTTAGAACATCGATGAGATTCTCAATCGTCATGTATCCGTCGAGAGTCGAGTAGATCAGCTTGGCCAGCGACATGTCTGGTGGTTCTGCTCGAGAGACCACATCTTCGAACTCCGCCGTGGACAAATCGCGACCGTTATGAGCGAGGACTGTCTGCATGTCGATGCTTCGATCGCGCAAATACTCGATGTTGTCGAGCAGCAGCACCCCTTCCATGAGCAGCCTGTCTACCTGTTTGAAGATAGTATGCTCGTCGGTCTTCAAATCCGGCTCGAAATCAAAATCTCCATCTTTCCAGCACACAACCTGGATAAAACACTCTTCACCACTTGCTCTTGAACCTTTAGCATGAACAGGGTTTCCGTTTATAAAAAAGATGTCTGCATAGGCAACTTTTCTTGCGATTCTGAGTCGTCCGGACATCCGGCCTATCGAGATTGCTTGCAACAAGTTGGTGACGTGCAGGATCTCGAGCTTTCCTTTCAAGACCTCAGGCAAAAGTGACATCTGCTCCAACTGCTCGAGCGGAACGTTGTCGAAAGTTTGTTGAAGGATGGCCTTCGATTGCGCTTCCCGTCTTGCAGGAGGGAACTGTTTAGGCGGTTTGGGTGGGTGACCTTTCGTCGGCGCTGGTTCTCTCGGAGGCGCAGCTGGCGCCTCAATACTGGTTTGGATGGAGAATTCACCGGTTCCGCTAACTGGAACTTCAGGCTCTTTGGGAGCATCTTTCGGTTCTCTCGGTTGTTTTTTGGGCACATCGGAACTGGTCACCACTGCTTTATAGGCTGATGGCGCTGAACCCTGGTCGTCCGCCAGCTTATAGAGCTCTGGCTCGTCCTTTTCAAAGTGAGGAGGGAGAACGACTTCTTTGGGTTTCTCTGTCTGAATGCCAATATCTTCCAATTGGAATTTCTCGTTTGGCGCCGCTTCCTCATTCGCGTAGCGAACCAGACCGTCGAGGAGCGCCCCATATAGCCTGTGGTACAAGTCAGGCGAGATTTCGTATTTGTCGACAAACCATTTGACAACCGAGCAGTCTTCGCACTCGCTCACCATCGTGAAATATTGGTTGAAGTCGCCCTGGTCATAGCCGAAGCTCAACAGCCTCTCAGAGGGAATAAGGTGACCGATGATGTTTCTATAAGTTCCTCTCACCACGAGAGTCCAGTAGCGGGTGGAAACCTTGCCCGAGAAGATATCGATAGTCTCTTTACTGTTAGTCGTCCAACTGTGCACGCTCTCTTGTGCCAAGGTGGGTCTCACCCAGGTAATTTCCAGCTCCGAACCTTCTGCAATACGATTAAATTCGTAGGCAGTGGCCTGAAAGAAGTCGAACATGTTGTCAATGATTTTGATCATCGACACTTTTCGCAATTCCTGACTCTGTCTTTCGCCCGCTTCGACCATAACGCCCCGTTTTTTCGACGGGAGCCCTTTGGTTTGAGCATCTTTCGGGCCTTGTTTATACGAAGCCTGAAGCACTCTGGCTTTCCAAACGCCACTAATCAGATCTTCCGGCTGAAGACCGCCGCCAACGCTCTCCTGGAGGAAATCTCCTTCGAGGGGGCGTTCTTCTTCACCAGGTTCCGTGTTCTCTTCAGTTCCCAGCGGCTTGAGCTTGCCTTTTGTTTTGGTCTTGCCCTTCTTCTTTTTCGGCCACATTAAACCAGCCCTCTCCGCCAGTCTCCAAGAATTTGCAAATCCGCCAGCTCTCTAACCTAGCTATTATCAGATCTACTCTTCTTTCGTTTTACCTGATCCATACTGACGATTTACCACTTTGAATAGTCACTAAAACTTGGCGTTTTTCATCTCAGGTTTTTGGTGATACAAATGCTTGCAAAGAACAAGTCCCAGTTCGGGTGCTCGGTGACAAAAAACGTGGAATGGCGCCGTAT
Source organism: uncultured Candidatus Obscuribacterales bacterium (assembly GCA_964436185.1). Lineage (GTDB taxonomy): Bacteria > Cyanobacteriota > Vampirovibrionia > Obscuribacterales > Obscuribacteraceae > CAYTDR01. The sequence continues at coordinate 6,205 of CAYTDR010000450.1, forward strand.
CTTGTCGGAGAGTCAGTCCATTGAGTGGCTAATCAGGCACCAAAATGGCAGGCAATTCACCACATAGCTTTATAAGAATCTTGACAAACTGCGGTCATCTGGTGGGATTCCAGATAATATTAAGGGCATCTGAGCGATTTGATGGAAAATGGTAAGCACTCGAAAACGGAGCGGCGGACCTCGAGAAGCGGACGCGATAACTGTTCGAGGGGCACGTCAGCACAATCTCAAAAATATTGATCTGAAGATCCCCAGAAACGAGCTGGTTGTCGTTACTGGGGTATCGGGTTCAGGCAAATCTTCCCTGGCGTTCGACACAATTTTCGCTGAGGGACAGAGGCGCTATGTCGAGTCTCTGTCAGCATACGCTCGGCAATTTCTCGGACAACTGGAGAAGCCAGATGTCGATGCCATCGAAGGGCTGAGTCCCGCTATCTCCATCGATCAAAAATCGACCAGCCATAACCCCAGATCTACAGTCGGCACAGTCACGGAAGTCTATGACTATTTGCGGCTG
>CAYTDR010000451.1:0-6706 GCA_964436185.1 uncultured Candidatus Obscuribacterales bacterium
CGACACTGTCTCGCTCGAATTGACTATTTCCGAAGCCACCACCGGAAATCTCGAGCCGGTGATGAAAGACTCGACGCCCACGCCGGCCATGCCAAGTCCGGCGGTCAAGGCACCAAATGTGGTGTCTGAGCCAAAATCTTTTGGAGCTCCCGTTGCTCCTCCCGAGAGTAGCGATGGACTCAACCTGCTCGAGCACTTCGGCTTGGGCGGCGGCCCTTCCGGTGCTTCCAGTCTCGAATCCGACACTCAGGATGATGAACAGCCCGCATGGAATTCGCCCAGCGGTCAAGCGGATGACGACTATGATGGTGACGACATTGGCGTAGCGACAACCGAGATGCCTCCGTTTACTTTCTCCGACAAGCTGATGGAACATGCGGAGCCAAGCAAAGACGAAGCGCGCCTGACCAACTATCTGGACAAATTAAGCCAGGATGACTTCGATCCGGCAGCGGCTGCTGCGGAGTCGATAGCGCTGGAGGCGAGTGCGATAACTGGGGCGCATATGACGCTCAACTCTACCTCCGGCAACGGTGGAAACGGTGAAGCCAACGAAGCTCCTCTGCCAAAACCGGGCACTTTGAAGGAGAGACGGAACCAAGATGTAGAGTCGACGATGGCCCCACAGGGTCTGAAGATTGACAGAAGCATTCTTTTAGCTGAGTCTCCGGAAGAGCAGACAGAGCAAAAGATGGCTGTTACAGCCGGCATGTACAAGCTGGCCGAAAGCTATTTTGCTCAGGAGCAGTTTGCGGAGTCGCAGAAGATCTATGAGAAGATCCTGGCTATAAAACAAGCTGAGCTGGGAGCCCAGCATGTGGAGCTGGTCGACGATCTTCACAAGTTAGCAGAAGTACTCTGGGTGCAGGGCAACTTCCGCCAGGCAGAACCGTTTGTGCGCCGAGCGGTGACCATACTCGAGGGTAGCCAGCCGCTCGATATGCTGCGATTGGCAGAAGCTGTGCGAATTCTCGCCGGACTCTACTTCCAGCAAGGAAAGTTCGAGCCGTCGGTTCCGCTTATGGAGCACGCTCTACTGATCAAGCAATCACAACTGGGCGAAGACCATCCGGATGTGGCTGGGCTTTTGAGAGAGTACGCCAAACTACTTAAGAAGGTAGGCCGGGTAGACGAGGCTGAGAAGTATTACCTGAAGGCGAAGAAAATTCTTTCCAAAGTAAACGCTCCTGGTTGATTCTGTCGGTTTTGCCCGTTAATGTCGTTCTTCGGGCTCCAGTCTCGCTGAATGCAAACGCATACGCGCGTTATACCTCGGGCGGACTGATCCTTCGTCGCTGACTGAGACTTTCGCGCGCGAATCCAGTGAAACCTGAGCTCCGAATTGGCATCACCCATGGTGCGTCGGTCCATCAATATGGGCAAAGTTAGAGTGATTTTGCGATCGCTTTCAGTCCGATCTCTTTGTCTGACGCGGCAGCTACTTGCGCGGCCTTGGCCATTTCGTTGGTCTCGGCGCCGGTAGTCAATCCGTCGATATCAGGTGCGGCGGTATTGTCGGCCATTGATTGAGTGTCGGAGTTTGGAGTGGTATTGTGGGCGGTGGTCTCTGTCGGATGTGCGCTCTTGGCGTGAGCTGTGTGACCGCTGCTGGTTTGTGCGGGTTTGGCATGGGCAGCTTGGTCTGCGCCATGGTGCTGTTGTGCGGGCGCGTGATGCGACGGCGCATGATGGTGTGATGGGGCGTGATGTACAGTGCTCGGGGCTGAGTGCGTCGATGCATGAGTGGCCGCAGGTGGGTTGTGGGCTACTTGAAGATGAGTGCTGCCATGGTTTGGTATTGCCAACTCTTGACCCGGATGTATGAGGCTGGGATTGCTGCCGATTACGTCGGTGTTTTGCTGGTAAAGCTGACCCCAGTTCTTGCCGCCTCCCAGATGATCTTTGGAGATGTTCCACAGGTTGTCACCGGAATGTACAACATAGTTGTTGGGCTGAGCAGCGTTTTCCATGCCCGGCAGTTTGAGTTCAGTGCCCGAATGTATTAGGTTGGGATTTTCTCCCAGAACATCAGTATTTAAATTGAAGATCTCTTTCCACTTGGTGCCTGCACCAAGATGATCTTTAGCTATATTCCAGAGATTATCTCCAGGTTGTATGGTGTACTGCTCGGGTTGAGGAGCGACTCCATCGGCAGCGGTTGCATCCGTACCGGTCGCGTCAGTGCCGTTTGGCTGACCGGCTTCAGGCGTGCCCTCTTTTAAGAATGTACCCTTGTCGCCACCAAGTCCGGGGTCGGAACTGTTGGAGATGGCGCTCTCGCTGCCACCGGTAGTAGTGGCGGGCTGTGTGGTGGCGCTGGGGGCTTGCAGAGTGGAAGAATATGGATCCGCTGATGTGGACGATACATTTACGGAAGGCGCATTGCCGCCGCTGAGCGTCGGACCAAACGAGTTGTTGCTTCCTTCCATGGCCAGGAATCTGTCGCCGCTCATGCTGAGCGAGCCACCGGATGTAGTGCCGGCGCCATCCATGGCGTTGGTTTCGAAGAGTGGTTTGCCAGGGCTGGCAGGACCGCTGACTTCAAGAGTCTGCCCACCAAAAGACTGATGATCGAGCCCTACGGACGATATGTCGACTGAGCTGGTTGTGCCGGCCAGACCTTTGCCTGCATCCGACAGGTTCTGCTGGAGAAGCGTCTGGAACATATTTGTGTTGCTACCAAATATGGTGAGGTTAAAGGGGATGTTTCCACCAATCATCGAGGCTAACGAGCCGATTGCCTGCTGTGCCGCTCCCGCCCAGAAAGCAGGATCGAACAAGCAGAGAAGGCCTCCATCAGCAGGGAAGAAGAGGGAGGTCAATACTTCGAAGAAGGAAGAGAGCAATCCCGACAAACCCGGCATCTTCAGGATCATTTGAACTAGGGGAGAGATTGGCTCTGAGCCGGGAGGCATGCCGGCGAGCGCTCCTTGTTCAAGACCGGTCATCATTCCGGTCTCCATTCCCATACCTTTCATAAAGGCTCCAGGCAGTTGGGAAAGAGCTGCTTCCGAGCCTCCACCTGGTGGCATCACGCCGGGATTGGCGAGAGCTAGACTTTCCTGTCCCATTGCGACAGTTTCCATTCCGGCTGGCTGTGCCTGTGCCAGTCCTGCATCAAAGCTCAGATCTGGCAGAGCGCCTGTATTGGCGCCAGGTTGAAAAAACTGATGCGCTGCGTGAACGTCGGATGGTTGCGACAGTTGTGCTTCAGTGCCGGTTCCACTGGGCCCGAGAGCGAAGCCCTTGAAGGCGTCGCTGGCAGCTTCTGATGGTGTAAATTCGGGCAAAGGCACTTCTAGTAAATTCCCGGCCGGGGTTATGCTTTTATATGATAATTCGATATAGATGTCAAGCTGGCGTTTTGCGCCTGGTAATAATGGTTTGCGTCCTGTTGCTGCTGACAGCATTTCGGAGCGCAGAATACACCATTTTCGTGCGCCTGTGACTACGTATTTTCACCACGGATTGGGAAGCGAACCGATTAAATCGCAAACAGACACTTACAAATGTAGTTGACGAATTTTTTCTGCTGCCTCTGTGGCCGCGCTCTCACCAAGGCTTTCTGCTAGTTTCTTGGCTCTAGTAAGTTGCGACGCTGCATGATCGCGACGCTCGAGACTGAACAACGCTTTTGCTCGGCGAAGCGCGGCAGCGAGAGCCAGTTTCGGCAAGTTGCTGTTTTCTGCGAAGCGGATGCAGGCTTTCGACTCGCTTTCCAGATAAGTCCAGCTCTTGTGCAATTCCGCATAGTGCAGCAGGTTGAGCCAGCATAATTCCGATTTATAAGCATCGCCGGAGTTAGCCGCAATATCCAAAGCTCTCGCGAAGTTCGCATCCATCGCCTGTAGATCGCCGACTTCGCCCAAACAATTAGCATAGCTAAAGTGATAATCAAACTGATTTTGCTGATCGAGCTGATTGAGAGTAGCGTGGATGAAGCTCGATTCAAACATTGTCTGAGCCTCCTGAAACAGCTTGAGATCCATGAGACACCAGGCTTTTCGCATGTGTGCCCGAGCCAGAAATTCGAGTGGTATCATCGTGGCGTCACTGGCATTCTGTGGTGGTGCAATTATTGCGTCCAGCAACTCGAGGGCGCGTCCTGCCTTGCCTGCCTCCGCAAGTCGAGCTGCCTCGTTGAACTTTTCAATTAAATCCGGGGGAACTTCATGCATAATCCGGCTGACTACTCTCTTCTTTCGCTAAGGTGTTTTTGACATTCCACAATGCAACTCATCGAGACCATTCATAGGCTGTTCATTATTATGCCCGCAATGTTCGTGCCGCTCGGAAACAGATCGAAGATCACACATTAAGCCATTCATGAGCGTTTCCACCATCTGAGCTCCGCTTAACCATGCGGATGTCAAGGCTTCGAAGCGAGGCCAAGTCTAATTTTACGTATTCAGGCAAATAAAAGTTCTTAAGACTTTATTCTGGTTGTCAAAACATCAGATACTAACAAATACTTTTGTAATCTCCTTTCTCCTTTGGACTACTTATCGCTTGAGCTAATCAACACATTCCCTGGTCGAAGCGAATAGAAATGGCACTGTTGGTAGTGACAGAGAACATTCTGGCTAAGCAATGGCGACGAGTATCGGCAAATAGTGCGATCACTACCATGACTGCACGTGCGGTCAGGAGACGTGAAGTGACGACAAGAACCCTGGATCGATCTCTTCGTCCCTGGGGGGCTGATAAGAGATACAAATCTTTCCTCGGCACATACACAAAGCACCCTTGCGGGATCTGGTTCCCTGAGCATACGCGAAAGGCAACCATAGCTCGCGTGGTGCACAACTTCGCAGTCGTGTCAGCGCAGTTGAGGCAACTGGCAGTGGAATTCGAGCTCACCGTCAGCTTCTCTCCCTATCCCTGGACAGCCAGCGGAAATGGCTCAGCCATCTACGCAGGCTGGGATCAGAGAAACAGACGGTACTGGTCTCCGCACATTGAGTTCGGCTCGACTTCGTTTCAGAAATGTCTCCTCCCTCACCTGACTCACGAGTTGAGTCATCTCTGGTGGAGGTCCCGAACCGAGCCAGAACGTGAGCAATACAGGCAGTTCCTCGAACGGACCACACCAAGTGAGTCCCTGGAGGTTACTTCGTACTGCCATGGCATGTTCGCTGAGTATGTGCATTACATCAGTAACGTAGATACGACGCGCTCACCTGATTGCCGAGTATTGGTTGCCCGCCAGTACCGCGACAACTGGACCGAAGAGTCCTTTTGCGAGACGGTGGGTAAGCTGACTGACGGCAGTTATCACAAGGATGACTGGCGGACGACAGTCAATGTTGATGAACGTCGCAAAGCGATTCACGAATGCACTGGTTTGAGTGTATAAAACGCGGCTGATAAGGCGGGAGCGTCTCTGCCTGTAACATCCGCTTCCCAACCTGTCTGATGAAAATTCGGAGAAAAAACATGACGACAGCCTCATGCATCGCCTGGTTCTTGATGGGTCTCCTGGTCGGATTCGCGCCTGGATGCTCGAATTCGCGTCCTTCGATCGGACTCTTCATCGGGCTCTTGTTTGGCGTGTTTTTCGGCGGGGTTCTCTACCTGTTCGACGCCCACCCGGTTCTCTCGGCGCTCATGGCCGTGGGTGCAACTGTTGGTGGCGTTGTCGCGGCCATCGTTCCGGCGTCCAACCCGATCAAGCGATACTTCGACCTGGCGCGCGATTGATTGCATTGCAAGCGGGAGTAATGGCTGAACTTTCATTCAGTCTGACTTCGACGCTTGCAACCATCCATGGTGTCTGACCTGATCGATGGCGGGCTGGTGAAAACTTTTCACTGGCCCGTTGGAGCTATGGAAATGTGCATGTTTTGTCATTCTTGTGTTTTATTTCGAGGAAATTATAGAAGATAGTAGCTGTTGAAATACTGCAAAGTTTCAGATGTGGAACTGTGTTTGACTTCCTGGTGAACGAATCGAATGTGGCTCGTCTTCTCGCTCGGCAAATTATGTGCCGTCCGCGCGCAGGCATCGTGGCGTGACAGCCTGCGTATGGAAGCTCATCCAGCGAGCGTATGGCAGCCTCGCTTGGTCCGAGAGTTAAGCAAAGCCGTGCCATCTCCGGGAAGATGGCACGGCTTTACTCACAGAATTTTTGGTCCCAGCAAGGGTTACTTACTTCTTTGCCGGACGAGCGGGATCGCGGACTACGAGATCCGAGCTGCAACGCTCACTGTATCCCACCACCTCGCAGTCGCGTTCGACTTCGACAGTCAGTCCCATACCGACACACAGGTCGGCCAGGTACTTCGCGGCTGGCGGAACCTGCTTGATGTCTCCGCAGTGGTCGGGCAGACCGTAACGCGCGAAACCATCCTTCTCCAGGTGCTCGGGAAGGGCGGCGAGGAACGGATCGATTTCCGCGTGAATGGCTTCCAGGCGCTCGCGCTCCTGGCGTGCTTCGCGTTCCTTCTGGCGCTCGGCAGCACCTTTGGCTGCGCTCTTCAGCTTTTTCTTGTCCAATGGCATCGGTGTCTCCGGTTCGAGTGTGGAAAGTCAGAGCCGAACGGTGCACGAGGTGACCTTCAGCTCGACGAATCAGTGACAGCGGATTAAGGCTGTTACAGGTCGATTGGGCCAGGAGCGAAGCGCGAGCGCCTCGCTCTGGCGTGCTTAGGACGGAAGCTTCACAGTCTCCGACTCGAGTCTTACAGGCGGGGCGTTGTCAACGTCG
>CAYTDR010000452.1:0-6700 GCA_964436185.1 uncultured Candidatus Obscuribacterales bacterium
AACTGACTGAATTAGAAACCTGACCAACAACCTATCTTCGGGAGAAAGTAATGACATCGGCATTGTCGTCACATGCTAACTGGCTCGATGAGTATAAGCGAAAGCTGACTACAGCCCCAGATGCCGTATCCCACATCAACTCCGGCGACCGTCTCTACATTCAGTCGAACGCTGCAGCGCCTGAGCCATTAATCAACGCTCTCGTAGCACGGGCCGATTCGTTGAAGAATGTCGAGATCGTCCATATTCTGACAATGGGTCCGGCTGAATATATCAACCCCGTCTATTCATCGTCATTCCGCGTCCACGCTTTATTCATCGGTCAGAACGTAAGAGATGCGGTTAACGATGGACGAGCAGACTATACGCCTGTCTTTCTCAGTGAGATTCCAGACCTATTTCAAACTAGACGAATCCCTTTAGATGTCTGCCTGGTCCAGGTATCCGCACCCGATAAGCATGGCTATTGTAGCTATGGGGTCTCGGTAGATTGCACTCTGGCAGCTCGTAAGGCGGCGCGCCTGGTAATAGCTGAAGTCAACAAGCAAATGCCCCGGACGCTGGGACGATCTTTCGTACATATCAGCAGACTCGATCATATTGTGGAAACCGACCGTTCATTGCCGGAGCTGATTCCGAAGCCCTTCGACGATGCGAGTCGAGCTATCGGTCGCAATGTTGCCGCTCTAGTAGAGGATGGTTCCACTCTTCAGCTCGGCATTGGCGCGATTCCTGACGCAACTCTGGCGTACCTCGGCGATAAGAAGGATTTGGGAATTCACAGCGAGATGTTCTCCGATGGAGTGCTCGAACTCGTCGAAGCAGGCGTGATCACCAACGATCGAAAGACCCTGTTGCCCGGAAAAATGGCAGTCTCGTTTGTTATGGGGACGAAACGATTATACGACTTCGTCGATAATAATCCCTGCGTAGAGTTCCAGACGAGTGACTTCATCAACGATCCGATGTTGATTTCGCAAAACTACAAAATGATAGCTATCAATTCAGCACTGCAAGTCGATTTATCGGGTCAAGTCTGCTCTGATTCCGTGGGAGAAAGGCTTTACAGTGGATTCGGAGGACAGGTCGACTTCATTCGTGGAGCAGCGAGAGCTAAGGATGGTAAAGCCATTATAGCCATTCGTTCTACCGCGCATGGAGGTGACGTCTCTCGTATAGTGACCAATCTCAGTAAAGGCAGCGGTGTAGTTACGTCTCGAGCCGATGTCCACTACGTCGTCACCGAATACGGTGTCGCAGATCTATTTGGTCAGAACCTGAAGGATCGTGCGGTTGCCTTGATTAATATTGCGCACCCGAAGTTCCGTGAGCAACTTGAACGTGAATGCGCGGAAGTTCCCTGGTTATGATCGATTTGCCGGCAGATAGAATTTTTTTGTGTTCTGCCGATATCGAGAACAGGCAAGAAAACACTGTTGACAATTACATTTGGTGCCACAAGTGAAATTCCTGGAAGAGTACAGAGACGCAGAAGTGGCTGACAGAATCGGCCGCGATCTACGGCGGATTACTACACAAACATGGACGATAATGGAGGTCTGCGGCGGTCAGACTCATTCCATACTGCAATACGGTATTGAGGATTTCTTGCCTGAGAATATCAAACTGGTTCACGGTCCTGGTTGTCCTGTATGCGTAACTCCCATTTCGCACATAGATCGAGCAATTGAAATTGCCCTGCAGCCTGACGTTATCTTTTGTTCCTTCGGTGACATGTTGAGAGTACCAGGAAGCTCTCTCGACTTGCTCGACGCCCGTGCACGAGGAGCGGATGTTAGATTCGTCTATTCTCCTCTCGACTCACTGGAGCTTGCACGCTCCCATCCAGAGAAAAACGTGGTCTTTCTCGCAGTTGGATTCGAAACAACTGCGCCTGCTAATGCCATGGCTTTAATTCAGGCAAAAAGGCTATCACTACCTAATTTCTTCGTGCTTTGCAGTCACGTCACTGTTCCACCGGTATGTACAGCTATTCTTCAGGCCCCGGGCAACCTTGTGCAAGCCTTTATCGGTCCGGGACATGTTTGCTCAGTCATGGGTTATCGTGAGTACGAGCCTATTGCTGCCAGGTATCGTGTACCTATAGTTATATCCGGATTTGAGCCGATTGACCTACTTTTCAGTATCCATCGAACTGTTGTTGAGTTAGAGCATGGCGGCAGCAAAGTAATTAATCAATACAAGAGAGCGGTACAGCCGCAGGGCAATGAACGAGCACGAAAGATGATCTCCCAGGTCTTTGATGTCGTGGATAGGGAATGGAGGGGCTTGGGTTGGATTCCCAAAAGCGGATATAAGCTCAGCCACGATTTCGCCACCTTCGACGCCGATCTTCGCTTCGAGACAGTCGATGTGACATTGAAAGAGGAGCCAAAGAATTGTATAAGCGGGCAAATTCTTCGCGGGATGAAAAAACCATCCGATTGTATCGAGTTCGGCAAGGGCTGTACACCAGAGACTCCTCTTGGAGCTACGATGGTATCGTCAGAGGGGACTTGTGCCACCTACTTCAAATTCAAACGCTTTCGAATGGAAGGCGGGTTAAAGGAGGGCTGACGCGTTGCAGAAAGAGTTGAATCTAACTGAATCAATTATTCGAAAAGCTGATGAGTCTGCCAGCGCTGTCGCAACATTTTTCGGTGGACAGGCAACGTCCATAGAGAAGGCTGCATTAACTATGGCAGCGCGTTTCGAGGCCGGAGGGCAACTGTTCGCCATGGGTAACGGTGGTAGCGCATGTGATGCTGAGCATGCCAGCGTTGAGTTTGTGCATCCTATCTTTGAGAAACGGAAATCTCTGCGTGCAACCTGCTTGTCCTCTAACTCAGCTCTCTTGACGGCGTTATCAAACGACATCGATTTCCGAAAAGTATATTCCCGACAGATCGAGCAGCTAACGGCTAAAGAGGACATGGCATTGTTGATAAGCACCAGCGGAATGTCAGCCAATCTCGTGGAAGCGCTAAAAGTAGCAAAAGCGCGAGGCCTTCTGACCATCGCTTTCTTAGGCAAGGATGGCGGAAGAATGGCAGGACTAGCCGACCACGAATTCATAGTGTCCTCATTCAGCATCCACCGTATTCAGGAGGTCCACGTTGTTTTGCTTCATATCCTCTGGGACTGTATTCATCTGGCATTAGGAGAGGAGGATCTACTGTGATTTCAATTAATGCATGCCCGACTCTCAGCCGCCGCAGCGATGTAATAAAGTTGGGTCACGGTTCAGGTGGACGCATGACAGCTCAACTGATCCAAACCATTTTTCTTCCCTATTTGTCCAACCCGATATTGAACAAAATGGAAGATGCTGCTGACATCACAATTGGTGCAACGCGACTGGCTGTGTCAACCGACTCATACGTTGTTAAACCACTAGTTTTTCCTGGTGGCGACATCGGCTCACTGTGCGTCCACGGTACCATCAATGACCTTGCCATGCGACTAGCCAGACCCATGTTTCTGACAATTTCATTCATCCTTGAAGAAGGATTTTCGCTAAGCGAATTAGAGAACATTATGCACTCCTGCAAAACAGCTTGCAGTGAGGCATCTGTACAGATCATCGCGGCTGACACGAAGGTGGTCAATAAGGGAGCGGGTGATGGAGTCTATATAAACACGACAGGTATAGGTTTGCTTCTTGTTGACGAGCCTCCGTCTGCGAGCCGAGCACAAGCAGGTGACGTCGTCATAGTTAGCGGTGACATCGGCAGGCATGGAATATCTATTCTCTGCCAGCGTGAGGGGATTGCGCTGGAGACAGATTTGAAGAGTGATAGCGCCGCCCTCCACCGAATTGCCTTCGATCTTGCTGAGTCTAAATGCGATATTCACTGCTTGCGAGATCTCACCCGCGGGGGCTTGTCCAGCGCGCTCAATGAGATCGCTGAGACTTCAGCGGTTGGAATCGAAATAGTTGAGCATGACGTTCCTCAATGCTCCTCTGTCGTCGCGGTCTGTGAACTGCTCGGGCTTGATCCGTTGTATGTAGCCTGCGAAGGTCGCTTCGTGGCAGTGGTCCCCGAATCAGCCGCCATTGATACTCTTGAGGTGATACGCCGACATGAGCACGGACACGGAGCTGCAATTGTTGGCAAAGTGGTGGCGGACCACGAGGGTCTGGTATTGTTGAAATCGAAAATTGGTGGACGCAGAATCTTAGACAAGTTGTCCGGCGATCAACTGCCTCGGATATGCTAACTGAACTCACAATATAGAATGCTTATCGAAATCGCGTAAGGAACGACTACCGAGTTAGATGGAAACCGACCGTCCACCAAATGCACAAGCGAACTGGAGGTCCCACGAGATATTCAGATGCAAACACATTGGCAGCAGTTCTACCGGCAGTGCGACCTCACCGTTTGGAAGAGACGAGCAGGGGTCCGTCAAGAGTAACCTGATAATTCTTGGTATTGGCAATCCACTGGTATCCGCGGATTCACTGGCACTGTTTGCAGTAAAGCGAATATCCGAATTTTCGAATGAAGAGGTCTGTATTATCAATCTCGAAGACCGATTCTCAATAATTACTGAAATTCTGCAAAGACACAAACAGGTGGTGTTCATAGATTCCGTTTCCTCCGGCGGGCAACCTGGCAGTCTCATTCACTTCCACCTGACGCCGGATGCTCTGGCAATTAGAGAACTCGAGAAAAGGTATAGTTATAGAACAATTCATTCGCTATCGTGGATTGACGAGCTTCGGATGTTCAATTTATCTCATGGTTGGCCGGCCAAGGTATTGTTCATTGGTATCGAATCCAATACCGGACAGGATTGGACTAAGGACACTGGAGAACCCATTGCCGATGACTTAAGGCACACTTTGACTGACCTTTTCCCCGATTGGCAATCTAAAGACGTCTCATAAGCCGACAGACTGCACCGCAAGATTCGAGGAGGGTGAATGCACGAGGCAACTATAGCCGATGCGATTTTGAAAAAGGCTATTGCCATTGCCAGACAAGAGGCTGCTCTTTCCGGCGACATAGTCGAACGGGAGAGCGACGAGAAAAACTACCAGCTCTTCAGTATCGTAAGCATAACAATTAGGCTAGGGGAGTTTCGCAACGTTGATCCTGAGAGTCTTCAGTTCGTCTTCGGTGCGCTCAGGAAGGATCTCGAGATGACGGCAAACGCATCACTCAAAATCGAAAGGGTGCCTACCATGGCTTATTGCAGAGGAAACAGACATCGATTCCATCCTGAGATAAGCAACTACTATGGCTGCAGCGAGTGCGAGAGCGGAATTGATGAAATCATTGAGGGAAACGAACTCTACATAGTTTTGGTCGAAACACATGTTAGATCAGTTGTCGACGGGATCATATCGACAGAGGGAGCAAAGCACGGCAAGTTTGGAGATTCTTGCCAATAGCGACGGCCAGGAAACTTTTGCTGACCAGTGATACTAAATATGATATCAACGAGCAGCTCCAGCTGATTGCACTGCTGAATGGTCAACTGAAATTTGGAGACTCCACGAATTAATGTCCGAAGACTTGGAAGCTGTAGAATAGACAAAGAGTCGACCCGGCTACTGATCAGTAGAGGAAGTGAACGCAATGCATGAGAGTGGCGAGCATCATATTCATCAACGGATTTTGGAGGACAACGAGCAGCTTGCAAGCGAGAATTTGAATCAGTGGAATGCACGGGGAACACTGACAGTCAACTTCATGAGTGCGCCTGGCGCGGGAAAGACTACCCTCATCGTCGAAATTGCAAGGCGACTGAAGAACGACCATTCTCTGTGCGTAATCGAAGGCGACATGGTCGGTGACCTGGATGCCCAGCGGATTAGAGAGACAGGCGTTCCATCATTTCAGATCACTACCGGCAGAAGTTGTCATCTCGATGCTGCCATGATTGCTCGATTGCTTCATACCGGTTCTGTCCCTGTATGCGATGCCATTTTCATAGAGAATGTAGGCAATCTTGTTTGTCCCGCCGAATTTCCGCTTGGCGAGCACCTGCGCATAGTGCTTCTTTCGGTCACCGAAGGCGATGATAAACCCCTCAAATATCCGGTAATATTTCACCATTGTGATGCAGTTTTGCTGACCAAAACTGACCTTTTGGAGCATGTCGAGTTCGATGTTGAGCGCGTGACACGCGCAATTAATGGCGTAAATCCTGATGCGAAGCTGTTCTGCCTTAGTTCAAAGACCGGTAATGGTTTGGACGACTTTATCGCGTACATTGAGAATGCCCTGGCACATCGCTCGGTTCGAAACACGTCACCAAACTCGCCTTCTCACGAACTCTCCTCGACATAAGCATTGGCATCTTGCCGCATTATCCCGGGTGAAATTACTTCTTTAGATGGATATGCGAGCAAACTTTTTAGGCTGAAATGGTCTTGCAATGGTGGTACGAAGTCATGGAACGCTGTGTTGTTTTTCCAAAAGCGAGATTTGCGGATTTCTTTGCCGTGATGCGCTCGTTTGGCACGGTTTATGCACCAGTTCCAGTGTCAGAGCAATCATATTCTTTCAAGGAGGTTACAACACACAATGAGATCGCCTTTGAAGCTTTGAGAACTATTTTGCCACCAAAGAAGTTTTTCTTCAGAGAGCACGAACGAATTCTAGCCTACTCTGAAGACGGTATCGAAGAAGTTAGACCGACTCCTTCTCCGCAAGTATTATTCGGGCTGCATCCCTGTGATCTTGCG
>CAYTDR010000453.1:0-4976 GCA_964436185.1 uncultured Candidatus Obscuribacterales bacterium
ACTCTCTCTCTTATCTCGAGCGCCTTCTTATTCAGTGCGAAGGCTTCATCAATTCTATTGACAGCTCTGTAGTATATGGCAAGGTTTTTCATCAGCCGAAGCGTGCTCACATTTTCGGCACCATGTGTCGCTAATGAAAGCCGATATGCTTGTTCTGCATAAACGATCGCTTCGTATGGTCGCTGCTGATGTCCGAAGCAGTATGACAAAGCGTTGTATATATCACCTAAGGTGCTCGTGTTTTCAGGCAACTTCTTGCACACGGCCAGAGCTGCCTGCAAAAGGTTCTCCGCCTCGGAAGTCCGATTCATATCGGTATAAACACTCGCAAGTCGGATCTTGCTAATAATCGTTTCTTCCGAATCCACTCCATGCCTTTGGACGTTTGCCTTAATCACGTCCTTATAAATTTTTTCTGCCTCACTCAAACGATTGTCTTCTCTATACTGCCAGGCAAGTGTATCCAAACAATCTGTCTTGATTTTGTTGAAGCTCGATCCGAGTTCATTGCATAGCTCAATTGCCTTAAGCGCATATTGCTCTGAAGTCTTGGGTTGTCTTAAGCTTGAGAAGTTATCAGCTAGCATTTGGTAGTACTCAACTTGAGATTCTTTAGAAAGGTTGGGAACCTTTAGCAGCTCTTCCAATAGCGCTACTGATTCAGTCCACTTCGCGGCACGCCAGCAAACATATGCCAGATTAGATTGAGTTTGTCTGCACTTTTCGTTGGAGATGCCTTCGACTCGTTTGCGAATCGAAAGTGCTTCGCTTAACGTTTCAATTGCTGCATCATTCTTTTTTGCGTTGAGCAACATGAGACCAAAGTCGTTCAAAAACCTTGCTTTGTCCGATTCTGTGCCACTAGTTTTGATGGCGGAAATTGCTTTCTTGTACTCTTCCTCAGCTTTATCAAAATGTTTCTCGTCGGCATAACAACTCGCCAAATGCCTCGCGATTTCGGCAACGGCCACGCTGTCAGCTGGAAGGACCTTTGCCGCCATTTCCCTGGCTTTGAGATACGCCAACTGAGCGTCCTTCAATTTCTTTTGTCGTAAATATTCGTTTCCGAGATGGTCGTATAGTTTGGAAATTGATTTATGCTCTTTCAGTTTTGCAGTTGCAAACTCAATCGACTCGGGCAAAAGTTTCTCGACTTCCGCAAACTTCTCCTGTTCTTTTAGAACTTCAATCAGATTGTGAATGGTTACGCAGTACTCAGCGACATCGTCCGCTTTGTCGACTTCGGCCTGCTGTTTGAATGCCGCTTCCGCTTCAACGAATTTCTTTTGCGTGTAGTAGAGAAACGCCAGTCTCGAAAAATAGCCGCTCAAATTCGAACGATCTGCTTCCTTGGCGATCTCGATACTCTCCAAAAGTTCCTTTTCAGCTTCATTGAAACGTTCCACTGATTTGTGATAACCGGCCAAAATGTAGAGGGCAAATCCTACACTTTTGTCTTTGTCCCCAAGCAACTTCCTCTTGAGCTCAATCCCCTCGACAAGCACTTTTTCGCAGTCCGGATCCTTATTTCCTTCATCGCACATTGCTCTGCCCAGGCGAACCAAGCAATCTGCTTTGTCGGCAGTTTCTAGACCTTCAAGCTCTTTTAGTGCTGCCCGATAATGTACCTGGGCACCTTTGTAATCGTTCTTTCCGTAACACTCGACTGCCAGATCTCGCTCGTGTTGCCAACTCTGCTCTGCAAGTGCCGGCAAAGCCAGGCACGAAAGAGTAAGAACGCATCCTTGCAATGGTCGAATCCAGCTGGGTGTCATTTGCCTTCCGTTTTTTCTCGTCGTTTCGTTGAACATTGTACTCAACTCAACCGAGTTGTTAAATCAGACTCCTTCTGAGAATGACGGCTTCAAGAGTGTCTCGCTGAACGGCAAATGCATGTCCTTTTTGATCGAGCCGATTGTGATGAAACTCGAATCTAGCAGTCGTAATCGCTATCCGTGCCTGATGCAGAGCTTCGAAGTTCCTTCTTTTGCTCGAACTATTAATACGGACACCCAGCGAGCTAGGCGAATGAAGTTCGAGCGTTCGTAAAGAACGATCTTACAAAGGCGTCGAAGTCTTGATGGTTTCCTTACGCTCTCCCCCGTCATTAGAACCACGGGATGGGGTAGAGGCGAATGCAAATCTCCCCATGGAGGCACGGATTTAAGAGGGGTACAGGGTCATGGAAACAATGAGCGCTTTCAAACCTAGTGGTCTTTGGGATATCTCAGAGAACTTCCTGGGTGAGCTGCTGGCAAAACGGTTCAACCGCGAGGCCGTCGATGTAAAGGAAATTTGTTATGAGAAGCTCGAGTGCATCGATGGCTTCTTTACTCAGATTTACCGTTTGCGTCTAGCTTACTTCAAATATGAGCCGCAGCTGCCGGAAACGCTCGTGGTTAAACTCGATCAGAAGGGTCCATGCTTGGGAAAGATGACGGAGCGACCGCATGCGCTCGTAGATGAAGTTCATTTCTATAGTGAAGTTGCGCCGCTCACTGAGAATCTGAAGGTTCCTCATTGCTATTACGGTGATTACAATCACACTACCAATAGTGGCATGCTAATTTTGGAGGACCTGAGCCACCTGAAGGGTTGTGATGATCTACTCGGGATGAGTCTGCAGGAGAGCGCTGTCGCATTGTGCGCTATTGCCCGGCTTCACGCTCGCTGGTGGAACCAACCGGAGCCGACTACACTCGAGTGGCTGCCGGACAATAACTATGTTCTGGCGGATGAGTTTTGTTCTCATTGGAAGAACTTCAAAAAGAATCATGAGTTCCGCCTCTCGACCCATCAAGTCGAACTTGGAGACAAGCTTATGACAAAGATGAAGAGTCTTTTGCTAGTTGCGAAAACCAGACCTCAGTCTATTATTCATGGCGATTTGAGAGCGGACAATCTCCGATATCTTCCTGGCAAAACTGATTCAATGACTTTCCTCGACTGGCAGCAGACTGAATATGCAATGCCCGCCTTTGACTTTGTGCGCCTTGCTTGCGAGAGCAGGGACTCGAGCATGAAGGACCTGGGAATTCTGGCGACGATTTGGCACAAAGCGCTGCTAGCTAACGGTGTGCGCCGCTATAGCTACGGAGACTGCCTCTTCGACATCAGACTGGCTACTCTCATCGGCCTTCATATCCCGGTTGTCTGCCATGCCCACTTCAAGGAAAGTCAGTGCGAACGTGGACGAGAGCTGGTGAAAACCATGACTCGCCGGTACTTCACCGCTGCCGAGCGGCTGTACGCCAAAGAGGTGCTTCTGCGGGTCTGAGTTTGGTCGCATCACCGTTAAGGATTGGCGTGTTTAGCTGTCCCGAGTCGTTCCGCGCGCTGGGGCGGAAGTGACTCCGATTGTGGAACATGCAAGACTCTTAGCCAGTCGGAATCCCTCTTGCCTGTCGTTCCGCCCTGCGACGGAGGTTTTCGGTTGGTGAACACGCAATAATCTCTTCCAGTCAGATTCCACTCTTGCTGGTCGTACGTTGGTGCGTGGAGATGAATTCGATCAGTGAACACGAAAGTATCTTAGCCAGTCTGGAATCCCCTCTTGCCGGTCGTTCCTTGGTGTGTCCGAAATTAATTGGATTGGTGAACAGGAAAGAATCTTTGCGAGCAATCCCTTTGTTTAGCTGCGGGGGTCAACTTCAGGGTAAATCATATGGCGGCCTTTCCTGAGTGTGATAGTTTGGGAACATCCCTGTGAGAGTGGAGGATGTTATCGTGATTGAACGACTGTCCCTCGGGAAAAAACTCGAAACTCGCTTCGCGTTATCTCGCTCTCTGGCCTGCGGACGAGCTTTTATTTCCTTTCCTTTTCGGTGTAGTGTCGTATTGAGCTGCGTAGGCACTCTGACGCTGGCTGGTACTGCATATGGTGATTCGCTGATTGATGATACGGCCCCTCCACTTTCGGGACAGGAGATCGATAAGCCCCTGGCAGAATCTTCCGAACTTCGTTCACAAAAGGAGGTAATCGTTGTTCGTTCTTCCGATGGCTCTGAGACTGAGATAAGGGGAGTAAACACTGCCGGAACGGTGAGAGTTCCCGATGAGACAAGACGTCGCGAATCCTTCGAAGGTCAAGGTTCTAAGACAGGCTCAGACTTTGACGGAAACGCGAAGCGCATGAAGTTGAGAGGGCGGGTGGTGCATTCTACTGTTGCGCGCAATGGTACTATATCCCGTGGCGTTGGGAATGGACTTGGTATTGGAACGGAATTCTTGCCAAACGGCGACGAAGATCTATACGGAATCGCGGTCTACGAGGGAACCTACCCGGGTGGTGGCAGTCCACATAGCTTCAATAATCATCCGACAAATGCCTGGATAGATCTAAGGATAACCAAGAAACCTCGACCAATCGTTTTATATCTTCGCTCATACGAACCCGTCACCTGGCGATTACAGGTGGAGCCGGGAGTAGAGATCAGGTCGTTGATCGTCATTAGTTATCACCACTCCACGGCGACCGGTGTTCCCGACGGTACCAAAGTATTCTGCTCAAGCTACGATAGGCCGGCAAGCAAGAATTTTTCCTATGAAAAGTTCGGTGATTTTAGCGACAATACCCAGCCGATTAGAGCTGCGGAACTGTTCGGTCACTTCACCTCTTATATGACCAGCTATAAGGGCAAGGAGTATAAGATCTAAACCAACTGGCTTGCCGCAAGCGATGCAATGCGACTGCGATTGAATAACGCATAAGTTACTTTAATGCACTGTGAAATTCCGCACTGAAAACTGTGGCAAGCGCATGGTGTCTACTCAACCATGCCGCGACTAAGCTTGGCCGAAGTCTCAACAAACCTTGTCTGAATCAGCCTCAACCAAACTCTGACCCAGCTCAACGAAACCGTGACTGACCAGCTTCAACCAAACGTTGATTGCGCGGTCTCAGTCAAATCTTGACTCAATTCAGGCTTAAGCAATTCAGGCTTAAGCAATCGCAGGCTTAAGCAAACCCAGGCTTA
>CAYTDR010000453.1:5076-6683 GCA_964436185.1 uncultured Candidatus Obscuribacterales bacterium
CAGGCTTAAGCAATTCAGGCTTAAGCAATCGCAGGCTTAAGCAAACCCAGGCTTATCAATCCGTTGGTTCTGAAATCCAGAGTCCGAGATTCAAGTCTGCTCTGCTTCTTGGGCACTTCATCATGTAACGGCACTCGGACTTTCGTATTTTCCCGTGTGTCAGGTACATTTTGGCCACGATCAAAATGTTTTGATCTCATAACGACTATGGATGAAATGTTACGACTACCTGGCTCACGCGAGCAGTTCGCGTCTGATGACCTTGCACTCGAGGCGATGGGCGCTCAAATTCGCGCTCATAGGGAGTTCGACAACAACAGGAGCCTTATCCGGACGGCGGTCGACAATATATCTTCTCCCGCCTCTCAAGATTCGTTGATTCGGTTGGAGGAAAATTACAACAGAGCGATCGAACAACGGCGAGCGGGGGATTTGCTTGGTTTAGCACAGACTCTTCAGGACGGCAGGAGACTCGCTAGACAAGACAGAAGGGAGCTGACTTCCCGAAACGATTTTTGCGAGAACACAACCGGTTTTCTCAAGACTGCTACGCTATTTGCCAGAGGCAGATTCGGTTTGGGATTTGCAGTTGCAGTGCATGCACTGGATCGGGTCAATGACAGGCTGCCCGTAGCAGAGCGAATCATTGATACTGGAATCGGTACCGCTCAGGCGCTTTTGACGAAAGGAATGTTCGGCGCTTTCGAGTCGAGACGTCTGGCCACTATGCCGGTCAGCATCCGAGGAGTGATTCTTGGCTCTGGATCTCGAGCGATCGATCTTTTGGCTAATCGGCAAACATACCGTAATCCAGACACCGGTTCTTTCGACTTCTCTCATGGATTACGCGCGATCGGATCATCGACGATCAATCTGGAAGCCGGTATTGCCGATGCAGTCGTCTTCTCGAGCGCCCACTTGCTTGTAGGTGGGGCGAACAGCTTCGTTAACGGAGCGATTAATAGAAGTCCGTTAGCAAGAACCATGCTTACTGGTACTACTTTCGGTATGACATCAGGCGCCATCGGCGAAATTCAAAGACAACGGCTGAATGGCGAGACGCTGGATATTGGCCGGGTGGCAAGGCAAGGCTTGACTCGTGGTGCCCTCGATACCTTCGCTGCCGTACCAGGAGGTCTGCAAGCGCGTGCCGCCGCCAGAGCAACGCGTCTAGAAAGAAGTGCAGTCCGGGAGCCGCGTGCTGAGGCTGATTCTGTTTCAACGAGTAGAAGTTCTGAGACTGTTGTAGCTAGAGCCACGTCTGGGGACCGTGTGGTAGAGGCTCCTTCATCGCAGGGCGCAGTCGCAGGGATGAGTGCTCAGGTAGTCGATGGTATTCGCAGAATACAGGCAGAGCACCTACGAGAACATCAGGAGCATGTGGAAAGGCAGCGCGAGGATGGCAACCAGCTGTTGGAAGCAGCGACCGCACTCGATGGACTGGGCGCGAGACGCGGAGCGGGTCGTACACAAGCCGATTATTTTGGTGCCGTGAATGAGTTGCGGGAGGGCCAGGGTCCGGCTAGTGGTTATGCCGATGCGATTTTGCGAGAGACTCCGCCCACTCAAGAGATAACGACTGAATCGCGCGGCTACGAACCGATGAG
>CAYTDR010000454.1:0-6642 GCA_964436185.1 uncultured Candidatus Obscuribacterales bacterium
CAATCAACGCTACAAGCTCGGCCAAGAGCTCTCCTGGGACGGCGGAAACTGCCGGCCAAAGGTGCAGCCGCAAGAGAAACTGATTCGAACCATCGGCTATTTCAACTGTGACAACCCTCAGTGCGAAAGTTGGCAAGACTGTTTTCCGGACATACAAATGGCGCTGATCACCGTTGAAAATAACTGCCTCAAGTCCGCTATGCCTTATAGTGCCGATGGTGATATGGGCGATTTTCCCATCCTCGAGCCCGTTTCATTGCGAAACTCTTGACTTAACTGTATCAATGCAAGGCTGATCCTCTTCAAATGGAAGTGGACCATTTATAATCTTTAGCTTCAAATCCCCAGCCAGCCTGAATGCAGCAGGAGGTCAAAATGTCTTCGATCGAGCCCCGGGAATTCCTCATGATTCCTGGTCCAACTCCGGTACCAGATGCGGTTTTAGAGGTCAACGCCAAGCATCCGTTAGGGCACAGAAGCAAAGAGTTCTCCGCCTTCGTCAGACAAACGCTGGAAGGGCTCAAGTGGCTTGGCGAGACAAAACAAGAGCCTCTCCTTCTAACATCGTCCGGGACGGGTGCCATGGACGCTGCAGTGGCTAACACAATCAATCGGGGCGATAAAGTTCTCTCTCTTGTTTGCGGAGTATTTGGCGAGCGCTTTGCCAAGATCTGCCAGGCTTACGGTGCGGAAGTAGAGCGTATCCAAGTACCGCACGGTCAGCCCATCGACCCGGCGGTAGTCGAGGAGCGCCTGCGCGCTGACAAAGAAAGAACCATCAAGGCTGTCACTATTACTCATAACGAAACCTCCACCGGCGTGATAAACGACCTTGAGCGCATTGCCAAAGCGATCAACGCCCACGGAGCACTAAGTCTCGTAGACGCAGTAACGAGCTTCGGCGCCACCCGCGTACCGATAGATGAGTGGGAACTCGATCTGGTCGTAACAGGCAGCCAGAAGGCACTCATGTTGCCACCCGGCCTGGCCATCCTTTTTGTCAGCGACAAGGCTTGGGCAGCAACCAAGAACTGCACGAACGGCCGATTCTACTTCGACATCAACGCTTACAAAAAGTCGCAAGCACAAGACACTACGCCTTTCACACCTAATGTCAATCTGATCCGCGCTCTCCACGAGTCGCTGAGCATGATGGAGAAAGAAGGCAAGGACGCAATCTTTGCCCGCCACGTGCGTATGAGAGACTCGCTCAGACGCGGATTGACGGATCTGGGACTTTCACTCATGGTTGACGAGCAACACGCTTCTCCCACAATAACGTCAATATGGCCGCCCAAAGGGGTAGACGTTCCCTCCATACGGGCGTCGCTCAAATCAGACTACAAGATTGTGGTAGCTGACGGACAGGAAGAGCTAAAAGGCAAGATTTTCCGCATCGGACACATGGGTTATGTATTCGATCGTGACATCGGCATGACGCTCCATGCGCTGGCTGAGATAGTCCAACGACTCAGATCGACGGCGCCTGCCACTGCTTAAGATCGCTTTGATCATGGAATTACTCATAAGGGTTTGATGCTCTTCAGGAACTTGCTGCCGCGTGCGAAAATTCCTCGAGATTGCTAGCTCATCGACCTGATGAGGCCAGGAAGTCAAAATTGGCGATTATTCCACCAGCAGCACAGAAGATAATTATCGAGATCATCGGTCGCCTGCGCCATTCAAGCGACCTGGATTCGATTTTGCAGTTGGCCATCGAAATGCTCGTCACAGCTTGCAGCGCAGAGCGAGGGCTGATCTGGCAGATGAACGACGACTGCCTGCAAGTCACCAACGAGTTTGCCGTCAACGGTCGCAACCAGTTTATCAATCAAAAACAGCTCACTGCCGAGGAATCAGCGGCTCTGGTTCTCGAGCTGCTGTCGCAGGCGCCGGTCGACACCGCCGGCGAAGGAGTGGTGAGCATTCCCAATACCAGCAACGATCGTCGCCTGCACAAGATCTCGCCCACTCTAGCAACCCTGATCGAGTTGGGTGGAGTACGCTCCAGACTGATAGCTCAGCTCAAATCACGCGGGCTCTTCTTCGGCTTTCTCGAGTTGCAGCAGTGCTCGGATTCCAGAGAGTGGAATGTCGAAGATTCCGTCGTCATTGAGAAGGTGGCGGAGGTGTTGTCGGTTGTCGTTCAGCAGGCCATCTTCCAATCCAGAATCAAGAAAGATGCTGACGAGATGAAACTGATCAACGAAATCGGCGGTCTCTTTCGCGAGTCGCGCGGTGTCTCGACGAGACAGTCGCTGGTCAAATCGGTAACGCTGGTAGCCAATCATATGGGCTTCGTCAACTCCGAGATTTACCTGTTCGAGCGCGACAAAAACTGCCTCGTGCCACAGACACATGATGGAGCGGGGACCATCTCGCTGGAATCCAAACAAAATCCCTTTGTGGAGGTCTTTCTATCGGGCAAGCAGAAATTGATCAACGAAGAATATAATCGCAAGCCGCATCCGACCTTCAGAGATCAAATGGCCCTGGTTCTACCCCTGGTATCAGAAGGGACACGACTGGGCGTGATTGGCTTGTGGAAACGAGCAGAAAACCGGCATGACCTGCACAAAGAGCTGGGCATCACCATCGCTGGTCACCTGTCCGACGTCATCCGAGCCGATCAAGCAATTCAGCAACTGCGAGAAGACCAAGCCCGTTCGGCACTGATCAACCGGGTCTCCAACGAGATTCGCAACGCCCTCAAGAGTTCCCATCAGATCATGGAAACGCTGGTCGAGTCGTTGCTTGGGCACTTCAAATTGGATCTATGCGTCTGCTCTTTGTACAACGAAAGCAGCGAGTCCTTTACCGATTTCAAGATAGCTGACGCAGCAAGAAGCACAAAGAATCAGGACGAACACAATCTGGGTGAATATCTTTTCCAGAGTTACAAGGAAGAGCTGAAGAGCGGAGAGACAATTTTCTTGCCTCGAGAACAGCTCGAGAAGCGGATTGCCGGACTAAGCGACGTTCCGCCACTGGGCAACTGCAAAGCGGCTCACGTAGTACCGCTATTTCACGCCGGCAACTTCAAAGGCGCACTATGCCTGATATCGCCGCACCAGCAGAGCGCGTTTTCAGAAAAGGACATGCACATGATCATCGATCTCGCCGATCGTGTGGCAGTCGTAGTGGCGCACACAGAGCTCTTCTCCACCATCGAGCACCGCTCGATCACGGACGCCATGACCGGTCTGTACAACCGCCGGCACTTCGAGGCGCAGCTCGAGAAGGAGATCGATCGCAATAAGCGCTTTGGTCATTCCTTCTCGCTCATCATCATCGATCTGGACTATCTCAAGCGCATCAACGACACCCTCGGTCATCATTTCGGGGACAAGGCGATCAAGCATATCGGCAATGTGGTGAGAAAGAGTGTCCGCGACGTCGACACGGTAGGCAGATACGGTGGAGAGGAGTTCGTCGTCATACTACCGGAGACGGAGCTGAAGTCGGCAAAAATCGTAGCAGAACGCATCTGCTGCGCAATACGCGAACGACCGCTGGAAGAGATCGGAACAGTTACCGCATCGTTAGGCGTGGCCGTTTTTCCTCGCGACGCCGCCAACAAAGACAAGCTATTCGAGCTCGCCGACGCCGCTCTATTTCTCGCCAAGGGAAAGGGTCGCAACCAGGTCTGCACCGTTGCCGAGGACATGAATACGGACACGCAACAAATTCCCACCGAGGAATTGAAGCGAAAAGTGGACGAGAATCGCTACGCGAACGTCTCTCCGAAGCCGGCATTGACGCTGATGAAGAGCGATCCAACAGCGGAGTTCGACCTGGCGGCGGAGGAATGGGGTATCCTGGCGATGCTTTCGCAGATTGTGAAGCTTCTGGAAGATAAAGACTCGTATGGCAAACGAGCAGCGAGAGTGTCAGGATATGCTCGCCAAATGGGACAGTCGCTCAATCTTTCCAAAGAACACACTGACACTGTGTCACTAGCAGCGGTGCTCTGCAACATGGGTAAGATAGCCGTCCCGGAGGAAATTCTGCAGAAACAAGGACCGTTGACGGAAGAGGAGCTCGCCCTGATACGAGAAGTTCCAGCTCGCGGCGCAAAGATGCTGGAGCCCGCTCGCATGCTCACGAAGCTGCCGGAGATCGTCAATGCCTTTCGCGAAAACTGGGATGGAACCGGCTATCCAAGCGGAATAAGAGGCTCCGACATCCCGGTCGAGTCACAAATAGTTTCGCTGGTGGACAGCTTCGTCGCTATGACCAGCCAACGTCCTTACCGGCCGGCGCTCAGCCGAGACCAGGCTATCGAGGAGCTGCTCGCCGAATCCGGAAAGAAATGGGACGCCCGCCTGGTCAAGATATTTCTCTCCATCCTGCAACGAGAGGACGCCTGAAACTTTCCGGTACAGACGCCGTCAGTGGGATTTGTACGCACTAAGAAGGGCTCCGGAGAGATTAAACGTCCTCAACAATCCCTATACTTGGCGCTATTTCGGATATACAATCTACTCTTAACAACTCTGGCAGTGGCTGAATTATGCACTCTAAGAAAGCCTCGCTTGCGGCTCCCGAGCGAAAGAAAAAAACCATCAAAGTCTTTCTCCTCGCTGTTTTGCTGACCGGAAGTTTACCCTTGCCGGCTCACTCCTACTATTATTCGGGCTACTACCGAAACTGGCTTTATCAGATTCCTTATCTAGGCTTTTCCCTGGTAAATCGCGGTGGAATTGGTCCCTACAACGCCAACCCCGTCTACTCGATACCGAGTCTTTTTCGACGCACTAACGGTGCCTACGGAAGTACGCTTTCCACTTCTCCCTATGTCATGGAAAAGTATGCCGATGAAGAACCGCTGGGCGATCCCAGAGACCGGTTCAGACCAACACGTCCTGGACAGCTCGGTGTCGATGAGACAGTCCATGCCACCTGGAAGCCGGATCCGGACCCCAGTTCGCTACCACCGACAGCACCACCGCTCTACCAGGGCTCTCCCAACACAGCACCAGGGATGATGCCGCACGCGCCACTACAGGCAGCGTCACCTCAACAGCCTTTTCCTCCGGGAGCGCCACCACATAATCTCTCTAATTCGGCATCACCCAATTTGCCCGGTGCCCCGCTCACAGTACCTCCGACGGTATCACTGGGCAACCAGACACAATCTCCGATCGCACAGTCTTTCATCGAACGCTTGAACAGCAAGTTTGACGGCAACATAGACTCGGCTCTTTTCGATCCGGAGACTCGCTCTCTGGCGAAAATGTTGGGCGTCGTCGATCACGACAGCATCTTCTCAGCGGACTTCAGCGATTCGCGCAAACTGGTAATTAAACAAATCCTCAAAGATGACAAGCTGGGTGCTGCCGAAAAGCTGCAAACCTTGAAGATTCTTCTCTCGGACGGCGCTAACCGCGCTATGCATTGACCTCTTCGCGTGAATGACACCAGTGTTTGCGGGATCCTTCCGCGATAGCGGTTTTGCGGGCATTTACGAGAAGCAGCTCCAGAGGCTGATCTTGAGTATCTAAAAAACTCTCATCTCGGAAATCATCGCTTGATATCTGCATTCAATCTCAGATCTTCGCCTGCATATAAGAGCAGGTGATGTAAACGGGCTCGCGCCGGCGAATTTTCAGGTTCTTGAAATAGTTTTTGATTCAGTAATATGCTGTGCTTCTTTAGATCTTATTGAATCTCGAAATTATCACTTAAAGGCTCTCACGCTAAAACCTCTCAACCTTTCAGCCCTTGCATGCAGGGGATGGAGGTAGTTTCAGCTGAAACGCATTACCAAGTGATCGTTCATGTTCTTCGTTGAGACCTCTGGAGTGCTTGCTGCAACTCCGCGGCCAGAGCAATCTTCGCCTGGCAGATCTCGTTATCAGGTCTCTGCTAATAGCTCTAATCTCACAGCCGCCGTGAGGCAGAAGGAGAGCTTCGATGCTGGCCCATCCAGACATTTACGAGAATATTCCGGCTCTGCTTGCAGCGCTGGAGGAGGACAAAGACTTCCGAATTCGCTGTTTCGACAGAAAGAGCGACGTAACCATCATCTCGCCGCATGGTGGATACATCGAAGCCGGTACCTCTCACATCGCTACCGCTATCGCCGGCGACGAGTACAACCTGTTTGACTTCCAGGGACTGCAAAAGAGACGTCCATGGGAGCTGCATGTTACCTCGAGCCGGTTCCGTCACCCGCTTTTGCGCAAACTGCTTTCTCGTTCTGTCACTGCCGTCTCCATTCACGGCATGGGCACCGTCGACTCGTGGAACATCTGGCTCGGTGGACTGAACTTGTCGCTCAAGCAGCGCTTGGAAAAGTCCTTGACCCTGGCTGGTTTCGCGGTGAAGACAGACCTGCCCAAGTACAAGGGCACAAATCCGCGCAATGTGGTCAACCTGGTTCCCGACAAGGGAGTGCAACTGGAGTTGCCCCAAGACTTGATCGAAGCGATGTTCGACAGCAAGTCGGTATTCACACCGACCGGCACTCGCATCGTGACGAATGAGCTCTTCGAGCGATTTGCCACCGCCGTACGCAACACGGTCTCGGCGGCTTCGAAGAAGGACGACTGCTCGAGCCGGCGGCAGAAACCTCGTCGCCGTCGCGCTTGAGTACTCAGACATCCGACGTGAACAAAGATCTAATGCCAGGGACTTGCT
>CAYTDR010000455.1:0-6634 GCA_964436185.1 uncultured Candidatus Obscuribacterales bacterium
AGCGAAGATGTTCGACAGAAAGCTGACGTCATCGATCAATTCTGCCTGGTTCTAGGCCAGCTCTCTAAGTTATGCAGATACCTTCTTTGGTTTGATGACCGACTTTTTCTGTGTTGGTTTGGTATTAGTTGATGGCTTTTTTGTCGATCGTTTTTTGCTAGCTGGTTCGTTGGTCACCGAGTTTTTTTCTAAAGGCTTCCGTTTTTGCGTTTGGGGCTGACCTGCAACTGTGGCTCTTCGCCGACCAACACTAGCTCTTGTTTCGCGACCAAACGGATCTACATTCAGGCAGCTACAAAGCGCGCTAAGGATAAGAGAGAGGGAGTTCATACCAGGGTTACCATTCGCAGAGAGCATTCGGTGGAGACTTTTGGGTGAAACATCCAAGTCTGCGCCTAGCTTTTCGAAGCCCATAGTTGCATTCACTAGATCTCTAAGCATGAGCCTGGCTGTTGCCGATTCTCCGCTAAAGAGTAGAGCGCCAGCCTCAGTTATTAACTGTTTTGCGAAGTCTGGTTCCCGCTGGATGCGCTCCACAACAGTCTCCTTAAATTGGCGGGTTAGGGGCATTCTGAAATCTCCTCATCGTTCCTTTGGCTTCCTGTTCTTCCTTCGATCCTTGTCTTGGCTCTCGAGTTTCGATGTTACAGTTTTTGCGCTTTCCTTTTTTTCTGCCAAGTATTGGAAATGGAATGCCCGTGCCGATTTTATATCCTTGCCTTGGGTCGATTTATCACCGCCACCATAGAGAATAACCAGTTTGTCGCCTTCTTTAGTGAGGTAGATCCGGTAACCTGGTCCCCAATCGATCTTCCTCTCCCACAGGCCTCCGCCCAATGATTTCAGA
Organism: uncultured Candidatus Obscuribacterales bacterium; assembly: GCA_964436185.1. GTDB lineage: Bacteria > Cyanobacteriota > Vampirovibrionia > Obscuribacterales > Obscuribacteraceae > CAYTDR01. Next base: position 848 of record CAYTDR010000455.1, read on the forward strand.
TTTGAGAAGTTCCCCAGCTCTAATCGATAAACAGCTTTCGAAACCTCCAAGGCTGCTTTATTGTCGAGGGCAACGAACCACTCTTGGAAGTGATCTCGACCGCCAGTTTCGAAATGGCGAACATCAACCATTGAGCCACCTCATAATTTGATGGTAACATATGTGTTACTAAGAGACAAGGGCAAATTGAAAATCGTCAGCGCACGGGAATGAAAACTCTGACGGAGAGTCCGCCAACACACCAAGGCAGCAATAGCTCGTGAATTGGGAATTGGCAGAACATCAGTGATCAGGATTTTAGCGAATGCCATCAAGTAGCTCATGTTGAGCTGTGTTTCTGGCGAACGCTGAGTTATGAGTCCGAATCTCGGGAGCACAGACGACTATGGGAATGACAGTACAATATGCAACGGTTACGGAATGGGAAATGCAACCCATCCTGGCCGGCGGTGCCAGAGAAATTGTTGAGGGTGTTTGGAGGGAATACAAACAAGGAGACATAAATCCACGCTTTCGTGAGCGGCTCGAAGCCATTCTTAGCGAATTTTGGGACGATCCCAGAAACGTTAATGCAAAACATAAACTTGATTCCCATTTGCGCGAAGAACACTTGCGTTTCCAGAAGCAGTATTTGGCTGGATCGCGCCTGATTGAATCTTCGCAATATCGGAATTTTCTTCGTTCACAAAATGCTGATCCAGCCTCTCCAGTGGACGAACTCTGTGAGTACTATGTCAGCGGTGGCTACCTGTTTCTTTACGACAAGGCGTGGCAAGCCAGCACCGCTGATGCGGTGCGTTCTCTTTCAGACGAGCCATCACCGAGCAGGTATCAAGTCGACGAACTGAACTCGTACCGCAGATTACTCGGTTGGTGCGAAAAAGCGAAAGAAATTGGACTGTCTGAGGAGGAGTTGACTGAAGAAACAAGAAAACGAGGATTGCGTTTTGTCTTGGATTTAAACAAGGGCTACAGAAATCTACATCCGCTGCTGCCGGGCGAACATTATTACGGAATTCCAGAACCGGGTGATACTTTTTCGATCGCGCTCTATGGAGAGAGAGATTTGCCCAAAGATTCGTGCCCTACGGGATTTTCAGATGAAAGGGACTGCGAAGGTTATGGGCCTCCCCGATACGTAACATCAGCTGCAGTTAAAGATATTGCCGCATTTTTCAATAGAACGAGTTTTGCTGATTTAGTTGAAAAGAACGGGCTCGAGCCCGAAACCGATTGGACTGATAGCGACGAATTTGATCGCCTCAAGTCATTCTATCTACGAGCCGCTCAAGCTGAATATGGCGTCCTTGTGTTCTATTGTTGATCAGAGGTTTGGATACCAAGGAGCCACGGACAAGGGGCTGTGTTCGCCAGGTAGTCACAGGCATTTGCCATTTAATTCGCCAAACTACGCCAAATAATTCGCCAAGAATCCGGCAATTTATTCCGCCTGTCTACACATATGCATTCTGAGCTGACCACTAGCAGGAAAAGCGAAGACATGGTGCCGCAGAAGCAAACACTGCTGGGCTGGCTTTTCTTCAACACTCAAGCAGAAAGACCAGCCGAAAAGTACTTGGTTACGACTTTTCGATGCCCGGAGTGCGGTTACCTGGAATCGTACGCCATCACACCATTCAAATAGGTCAAATTCCTACTGACGTGCACCCGATATATGGTCTTTTGCGGCCGTCGGGCACTCGAATATGCTGGTATCATTTGTGGTGCATATTAGGTGAAAGTTTTTCTAAGTCTGTGGGAAGCGCAGACATGAAGAGTAGGAACTCCGATCTCGGTGAGAGCATAGAGCCGTAAGTCGAAAACTAGCCAGGAGTTTCATCAATTCAAAAATAGTCGGAACGATTTATACTGGAGGAAAGCTTCCGTGAAGCGTGCGGGACTTTTTGGAAGGAGCCAATCAGAATGGAGCAATTCCGACAGGGCGAGGAATCAGCTGAATCAATCAGAATCGACCTCAGGGAAACTCTTGATTCTGATGGTCCAACTCGGATCAACGTAGTGGAGACAATAGAGGAGAGCCGTCAGCCTTTGGATGCAAGCGGACCCGATGATTCTAGCGGCACATGTAAATCCAGTCCGGTAGCTGAGCAAGCGAAAGATTTGCAGGTTGGTGGCATTAACGATCGTGTCGAACGCTCTCAGCGTCCTTCTCGCTTTCTCGATAGTTACCTCACTGACCGTGACTTGACGGAAGATATCGAGAACACTTCAGCCTGGCAATGTTGGCTAAGTGAATGGAAGAACCCAAAAGTACGCTCACGAATGCTTGCTAGCGTTGTATGGTTCTGGCTGTTTGGTTTCGGTCTCTGGTTTGTTGCCCATTCGATCGGTGGAAGGGATGAATTACTTTTTCAGCTGGCGTCCTTGGCAGTGATACTTTTATTCTCGGTTTTTCAGGCTATTCGTCAGAGTAAGGGGCGTTTTCGTGCATGGACTGTTAAACAGCAACTGCTCGTTGGGCCTGCTCTCTTTGTTGTAGTTGTCGGAGCATGGATTTGGCTTCGAATCCTACTTCCAAATGATTTGCTAGCAGTCTCACCAACAGAACACAATAGTGGTACCGAACCTTATATTTGCTTTTTCATCGCGCTCCAGATTCTGCTCCTCTCCTTCAGCGCGTTTTCGAAAAACGTTTCGAGCGAGTATCAGAAGAAGTTGGCGGATCGTGCCAAGGCAAGGGCAAGGCAAAGGACAGTATACAGGGAGAACCAATGACTTCCTCGTTTGGTTGGCTTTTGCAGAAGCCACTTATTCTGGCGAATTCGCGATCACTTTTGAGCGACGTTCAAATCGCGATGAGAGGAGCATAGGTCGAATAGACACAGACAGAAGCAAGGTTCACCTATTGAATGAAGGCAATATCTCAGAGACTTTTGAAGGTCTACTCTCCAAGACCTTTTCGGCTGAACGAGCGCAGGAGTTGCGCAATTTCAAAGAACTCTGGAAGAGTTTGAGCGAGGAAGTTTTTCCTGCGTTTAAGTTGGTGGAAAAGAAAGGTTCTGATTCAGAGTGACCGGTCTTGTCTGGCGTCCACTGGAGAACTGACAATACGACGTTTGAAATGGGTTCTTTGAATCGCGCGTTCTGGCTCACCACGGTTTATTGAAGGCGAATGCTAGACTAGTCTATATGGGCTATCGTTTCATCCTATGTCTCCTAGTTTCCAGTCAGGTGATTGTGCCAAACGACGCATTCGGACAGAACGCTGCTCGCGTCGAGAGCGTCCTGCAGTCGGTCTCTGATGCAAAGCTAACTACCATTCATCGCTATCTCTTGGACATTTATCTCAAGAGTTCCAAACAGGCAGAAGCAATTCAGGAGTATGAGTATCTGCTGACGGCGAAGCCTGATGATCCGCAGCTCAATTTTGAGTACGGACGATTCTTGGTTGTTCAAGACAGACCAACCATCGGTATTCGATATCTTGAAAAAGCCTTTGAGTTGGCACCTACGAACAAGAACTACTCACATACTCTAGCTGCTGCATTGCTAAGAGCGAAGCAATGGTCAAGGTTTCACGAACTCAACAAGATCATTCATTTCGGACCAAGGTTAGAATACGGATTTCTATGGGACAACGAACGGAGGGAAGATCGAGGGAATCGATGATCCTAACCGCTTCAGTCTCCGATCATTTGGAAGATGTTAGCTCGCAGGCACAGTGAACGGTCGACACAAAGCGTCGCTGACTCTGAATCTCGTAAGTTCAATTTGCGCTCGATTAGGTGAGCCACACGGTTTCAATCCAGTATTTGTTCAAGCTAAAATGATCTGCCAGCCGCCCTGACTCACAGGAACCACACCGAAATGAAAACTAACCCGAAGTGTCCTAAATGCGACACACAGATGGAGATCGGCAACCTGATAGATCATGGACATATGCATTCTGAGCTGCCCACTAGCTGGAAAAGCGAAGACACGGTGCCGCAGAAGCAAACACTGCTGGGCTCTATGCAAAAGGTTTGTCCAAATCGGAAATTGCTAGACGTCTCTCTATTGGCCGGGCGTCTGTCAAAAGAATCATTGCCCGTGATCCAGCATTAATAGCCGCAACAAGATAGCAGAGAGTACCCAGAAAGAAACAAGAGGTTTTAGCCATGGCTGAATCAAAATCTACCGGAAAGGGCCTTACGAGCAAATTTCTCTCATGGCCAGTTGTCTGTGTTCTGTTCGCCGCAATGGTTATTACTGCTTACTTCCAAGTCCCACAAGTGTATGGGTGCCACGAGGGATACCTCTTTACCCTTGCTGGCTATTTGTCCGCAAGTAGCACCATAATCACAGGTTCTATCTTGGAGCGCTTAAAGCCAGGGATTTTCAGCTGGGGGAAATTCGTTCCCTACCGGTTTTGGCTTGCCGGCACTTCTGTTGGCACCTTACTATTTTGGATCATCTTACGTGCTTTTCCAGTGCCAGTTTGGGATGTAAAGCCCGTTGTCCTCCTGAACTCCTATGCATTGCTGCTATTCGGAAGTCTTTTGGTCGCGTGGCTAATTTCACGGGGCGCCCACTCGAAGACATCCGTCGATCCGAAACAATCCAAGTAGTTTTACTCTAAGGGTTTATGCCTCTCAGCTACCCCAAAAGCTAGTCAAGCGTTGTCAGCGTGCCCGCTCGCTCCTATACTTCTTTGCATGAGTGATACCGCCCGTGATGACTATTAGACTGTCCAGCCGGCCACCACATCAATGGGTGGAAGACTTTTTTGAGGTTCGCGAACAAGACGCGTTCCGGGACGCGAACAGCGATGCAGAGGAGCCTAATATCTGTAGAAGAAGCTTCCGTGAGACTTGGGATTTCTATTCGCGCAGTGCAAAAACGACTGAAGAAAGGAACACTTGCAGGGGCGGAAACAAGAACTATTCATGGTGAACGTTGGCTTGTCGAGATTCGCGAACAAGACGCGAACCAATTTGAGATGGACAATATCCGAATACTGGCTAAGTGACACCACTATTGGTGGTTTTCAAGATCGATACTGCAAAATAATTCGCCAATTCACACCAATCCCACCACTCTCCAGTCAACCAGCCCTTAGGAGCGAGAGTGTGTAAGTCTGAGTGATAGCCGACTGAGTAGAGCTGATGCTTTTCAGCTGTCTTAACTACGGTAGCAGTGCTGTCCATGTGGGCTGCTAGTACATCCACATGGCGATCAATAAGTCCGATGGCGGCTTCTGCTTCAGTGCCTGGATCGCTCCATGTGCGGCTACTCAATCTCCACAGGCAAGTTGGCGCATCCCTCCGGTATAGTCCCATGGCCCGGTAGTCATCAAGTCGCCGCCATTCTTGATGAGCACTGCGGCAGAAAAATGGAAAAGGCTGCGAGCAAGGTGACTAAGATAGAACTCGAACTTCAACGCTGTCAACACTTCCCCGTTATGCACTAATTCAAGTGGCTCAACGGTCATCATTAAGTCGTCGCGGATTTCGACACATTCACGCCTAGATGGGCAGATAAGTATTATAGAAATCAAGGACAAGAATGTACTTATGTCAGACGGCAAGTTTACCGATTTATCGAAGGATGAGATTGCCAATCTAGGCATGTCCGGGAAGATGCAGTTTCTCAAGGACGCCATGAAAGATGGCATCTTTACTGCACCACTGACGCAGAGACGAGAACAGATCCGTGAGTTATTGATCACCAAACTCGATTCGGACGAGCAAATTCTCTGGTATGGACAGCCGGATCCTGAGGTAGCAGCAGCGCGCAGCAGCCGCAAACTCTGGTCCAGCACGAATGCCAGCACATTCTGAGCAATCT
>CAYTDR010000456.1:0-4673 GCA_964436185.1 uncultured Candidatus Obscuribacterales bacterium
GATTAAGTAATCGAGCCTTCTAGCCACATCCTTTCAAGGGAGTAGTCACATGACCAATCAGACCAACAAGCCCGCTCCGGCACTGCCGAACGGCCTCGTCGTTGTCGATAAGGGCAGCGCCAAGCGCCAGGTGCAGGTCGGTATTCTCACGGCAGGCCGCATGCCTGCTTTCGGTTTCGACGTTTCCGGCTCGGCTCCCAACCACTTCCGCAGTGTGGAGCATGGGAAGTTCGGTATCGTCATCGGTGCGCGCTCGGCAGTGGAAGTGCGTGTGCTGCTCGATAACGAGCTGTTGCTCGAGACTCAGCTGCACCCGTTCGACGTACCTCAGGGTGCCAACATCGACCCGGCCGTCCGCCGGATCATGTCCGAGAGCCCGCAGCCTCACTTCCTGACCATGACCGCTGCCGGCAAGCCGTTTACCTTCGCCGCTCGCGAGACCGACCTGACGCCCGCGGAAATCATCGCCGAGCAGATTCACCCCGGCCGAGTCGCTGTCGCTCCGACCATGGACGCCATCGACCGTCCCGGCACTCCGCGCGAGCAAGTGAAGCTCGACATCGACCCCGCCGACTTCGGTCTGGCTCCGCCCACCCCGCAAGCACCGGCCGCTGACGTGGTTGTCGGCTCGAATGCGATGGGTACTGCCATCGCCCAACTGGCGAAGACCAACGGTCTCAACGTCGTCAACGAGCAGGGTCAGCCGGTCGGCGACCTTGAAGGCCAGCCCGCCCTCATGGTCAAGCTCGCCGAAGATCAGACGCCTGCCCCCAAGCTTCCGCCTCTCGACCCCACCATGGTCGCCATGTCCTGCGCGCCCAGCCACGGTCTCGTGATCATCGGCGTGCGCATGTTGCAGGCGGTCGCTGAAGGCGAAACGATTCCCGGCGCTCCGGACGGCTTCACCTACGTGCTCTTCCAGCTCAACCCCTGGAAGCTGCACACGATTGCCCACAGCCGGCTGATGGGTCGCGTGATCATGCCTTCCAAGGAAGCGATGCGCGCTCTCATGGAGAAAGAAGGCTTCGGTCACGAGCTTTCCCCGCATCCGGAGGTGAGCTGCTGCATGACCCACAAGAACCCTCGGCGCTAATTCTCTCTTAAATCAAGAATAAGGAGGTCAAAACCATGGCCAAACTCTGCCTTGATTGCCAGGGGAAGAAGCCCGATACTTCGGTACGGGGTACTTGCCAGGCAGTCAACCACATTCCGAACGCCCAGCTTCCCCAGAAGCACCAACCCTGGACCGACAGCCCCAACTTCACGCTGTGTGACCCGTGCGCTGAGCACTGGAATCTCTGCGCCTGGTGCTGGGGTCCTCTGGACGGTCGCGGTCGCGTCACCGTGCCGACCACCAAGAAGTTCTGCCGCGCCTTCGAAACCGACAACGGTATCACCGTCGAAGGCATGAAGGTGGGCGAACAGATTGTCGCTCAGTTCAACATCGACATGTTCTCCGGCACCACCTGGGATACCAGGCGCGTCTCCTGGGGCGTGCAGCACGTCGCGACGCGCATCGTCCCGCAAGGGCGCATGGCGACGCTTGAGCTGTACTTCGACCTCAACCGCGCCGACCCGTCTCTTGAAATCGAGCTCGTCCAAGTGGCAAGCCGATGGTGGGTCTCGCTCCAAAGCGCGAAGACCTGGAAGATCAAAGTCGAGGTCAAGCAATAATCAAGTAAAGGCGCTATAAGCGATGCCTCAAGGTAAAACTTAGAGGTGTCCGGTGTCTTTCCGAACAGTGGGAGAAGTTGACCTAAACGGTCCTTCTCCTGCATGTTCGTTTCTCTGTAATTTCTGCTATATGTCCTAGTATTCCGTTATTCGCCCCATATACGGTGGCACGAACCTATCGGCGAATCACGCCGCAACTGCATAACTTGCCAGACTAAATCGCCAACCGCCGCTCAGACGGCCAGCTTGACGCGCAAAGGCGTTTCATATGCTCGGGACATTCCATCGACTCTGTCCAGCGGACCATAAGAAGACATCTGTCCGTCAGCGAGAAGGTATGGCTGCCAGCTCTTTTGATGTACCACTGCTGACACTCTTTCTGGGAGTCTTATGTTTTCTTTGGGATCCGTTTCACGACATAGCCGGACAGACATCGCCGCTCACAAATAACTGACAGCACAAGCGGCTCCCGCTATGCGGTCTCGTGCACCCGTTTTTTAATTGAGAGAAGCTTTCGCCATTCACCGCTCTTTATGAGCTTGATCGCTGTCTGCAAATCGTTCCAATCGACAAATGTTATTAGACTAGCCATGAACGCCCATTCAAAGACCGGCAGGTTGATGGCCATATCAATTCCCAAATGCAAGAATACAGTGGCCGCCAGAACCCAGTAACGCAGATCTTTGAGCCACACCAACGTCCACATTGCGAACTCGACTACTAGCGTATACCACGAGAGAAACTTACAGAAAAGCAGGCTGTTAAATAGATACGGAACCGGAAAACGAATCAGATCTTCCAGCCGCGTAGCATAGTAAACAGCCGTTCCATCTAACCATTGCGCCCCTGTGACCTTGCAAAAGAAAGTAGCGCAGTAGGCGATGGCAACCTGAATCTGAATCATTCTCTGCGCCCACGGAGAATGAAGCTCAGTAATGGGAATACCAAATCGTCTGCGCAATACGTTGTCGAGAGAAAGAGCATACCCACACGGCGAGCACGCGAGAAACACGCTCATTAGGCGTAAGAAAGCGTCTCCACCATTAATGTTGAACGTATTATGGTGATGCAGACTGATCATTCCCAGACAAACCCATGTGACACTATATCTAGTGCACAAACCCAGCGTTGTGAACAACGCCGCCAGGATGAATGAGTAAAAGTAGATGGTAAGCCAGAGATCGTTATTTGGGAAAAGCAGTAGGATATCAAAGCGTGGCTCACCATGCCAAAAGTATGTCTTCACAGCTTCAATTGGAATAACCGCGTTGGGGCCGTACCAGTCCAAGAAATTTCCACCAACATGGACGACTGATGATTGCAGAACGAGCAAACCGAAAAAGATGCGAAAAAGAGCCAGCGAGCCGACTGGCTGCGGTTCGAACCAGAATTTTCTCCAGGCATTCCAGATCTGCTTGAGGGTCATTTGAAATCCTCAGGCAGATATTTGTAGGTAAAGACATGGGAGAACTTCGTATGCGTCTGCAATTGTTCTCGCAACGACATGGTCTTCTCCTTCGGAGGCGGTATTCGACTCCAGAGCATGCATAAGGAGAATTCTACAGGTGGATTGTCGGAGCGATAAACCTCTCTGCCAATGTAGCGCGCGACGTAGGGCCAAAACTCTTTGTGATCGGGCCAAGGTAACGAGTCAACGCTCCACTTGCGAAATTTTTCTTTCGTAAACTTGCTAATCCAGTCGAGGCGCTCCATTCTCGGAGGTTCCCATATCTGCTTCATGCCATCACGGAAGGTGACGATCCCTACCGTATGATAATTGATATTTCTAATCGTTGGAGAAAATAACGCCCAGTTTTGATCGAAGCCACAAAACAACCATAGAACCTTGATTGGATCAATAACGCGGGTCTTTGGCTCTGACTCTGGAAGCAGCCAGAAGGCCGTAATACTGATGTACAAAACTGAGATAACAGAGAGGACAATCTCCTTCCATAATCTCTTTTTGTCTAACGTCATCCCTGCATATCCAACGTCGACGGTATTCTCTGCTGATCGCGCTTTCTTTTCACTGGTTTTGTCGTACTTCGACGATCAAGGGAGTCTTTCATAGAATTGTAATAGCGCTCAAGCTTTCCGTAGTCTGGACTGTTTTTATGAGTCGTCATGGCCTTGAGGCACAGCTCTATTGCATAGCTCGGTTTCCCAAGCGACAGATAAGACTCGCAAAGAGCAATTGTCGCATCGACATCAGAGCGCTCCTTTTCGAGATGCCGACTTAGTAAAGCAGCGGCTTTATCTGGGCTCCCACCACGAAGGAACGATTTTGCCAAATGCACAGTATCCTCTTTCTTCACATCACCCAATGCTTTCAGTGCTTCCAACTGTCTCTGAGCTGCTCCCGACTGTCCCTGTGACATAAGAATATTGGCCAGATTACGTCTTGCCATGGCGGAGTTCGGATCTCGTTTCACGGCAAGCGTGAATGCCATCTCAGCCTCCTTCCCCTCTCCCCTTCTCAAGGCATCAAATCCGGTGGCCATCAGCTCGTCATACCCTAGTCTTCTCATGCGACTCTCTTTGCTTTCCACCACTACTCTACTGGCGGGTCTCAGCGATTCATACGCAGTCTGATAACCCAGTCTCGCCGCCACGGAGTTGCCGTCGATTTGGAGCGCTCGTTTAAAGGTCGCAAGCGCACTGGCTCTTTGTCCAATGGCAAGCTGATGTTTTCCCATCTGCACAAAACCGTCCAGCCGCGCCGGATTCAACCTCGTATAAGTTTCGAAGTCTGTCTTGGCCGAAAGATTATTGCCGGCTTTTACATGATAAGAGGCTCTTTCTAGAATGACCGGATAATTCTTGGGGTCCTTAGCGATAACATGAGTGCAATCTTCAATCGCGCCTCGATAGTCCCTCTGCCCTGCTCTTGCGCGAGCACGGAGAAGATACGGTCGCAGGAGCTCCGGTTTCGCTTCAAGGTGTTGGGTGAGCGCCTTCTCGGCCAGGCGTCGTGGCTCCAGGAAGCCCGGAAAGTAGGA
>CAYTDR010000456.1:4683-6614 GCA_964436185.1 uncultured Candidatus Obscuribacterales bacterium
CTTCCGCAAGGTTCATCTGAGAGTCAAAATCAAGCACGCCCAACTCGCTGGCACTTATGAGGTCTGTCAGAGCATCCTGATACTCTTTCCGGCCTAACAGCAGTTTGCCTCTGGAAAGAAGGGCTGGCTTACTAGTTTCATCCAACTCGATTACTTTGTCTAACTCAGCCAAAGCAAGCTCTTTCTTCCCCTGTGCGAAATAGAAGTCAGCCAGATATTGATGGGCTCTAGCGTTTTGCGGGTCCATCGCAATAACTTGATTGAATTCGGCAATCGCTTGGGCATCCTTTTTCTGCCTCAAATAACACCATCCTCTAAGCAACCGTGAATCAAAATCTTTGGGCGATTGAGCTATGATCGCGCTCAATTTCTCAATAGCTTCCGGATAGCGCTCAAGCTGCACCATGCAGTATGCAATACCCGTGTAGCCAGCTTTGTCTTTAGGATCGATTTTATTGAGAACGCAATAGTCGAGAAGCGCCTCTTCGTACTTTCCTACTGAACTAAGCGCCACTGCCCTATTGCCAATCTGATGCGGCGCAAGAGGTTTCCCCACCGCAACAAGTCGGTCATAGCTGTTTATTGCCTCCTCGAACTTGCCCAGCTTAATGGCAGCGGCACCGCGGCTATCCAATAAGTCAACGTTATACGGAGCTATCCCACAGCCTTTCGAATAGAGCTCGTAGGCACGTACCATGTTGCCTGACTTTTCATTCAAACGTCCAGCCACCAAACACATGTTGGGACTATATGGATTAAACTGCAGCGCCTTCTCATAACTCTGCGTGGCGCGGAAAAGATTTCCTCGCTGTATCTCAGAGTGCCCTCTGCTGGCAAACATCGTACTCTCATACGAGGATATAAGGCTTATCAACATGGTGGCAAAAGCAAGAATCACAATCCACAGAAAGAATTGATTCTGTATCCCTCCGGGAATTTTCTTCTTCGGCGCCGAATGCTGTTTTCTTGCTCTAAGAGGGGAATCCGTAATCTGAGTAACCTCCTACAAACCATTTGAACAGAGTAAAACATCTCATGGTCCTGATACCGATATTCCCTGCAAAACAAGTTTCTCGCTCATCTTTTCAGTGTTATCAGCGATCTTGATGAGGTTTTTTACGTTGAGCGAAATTCTCACGACCGAGTCACAGAGTCCCAAAACGTCGTTTTTCACATTAACTTCACGCTTTGTGAAGTACGATTGAGATCACTTTTACTAAAATTCGGGCTTAATTCTTTTATTGGTCCGGTTGAAATAAACATTCTTCGAGGTGATCGAAATGGTCTTAAGACCACCGCTACGGTGTAGGTCTAGAGGTACGACAATAGCTGAAGTACCGGTAGGTATCTATTTACTTTTCTTCGGAATTGCAATTCCACTGATGATTCTGGCGTCAGTATTTATCAGAGTATTTCTTCTCTATTCGACAGCGCAAAACTCATGCACTGCAGCCGCCAGATCGATAACGTTTACAGACGCTAGGACAAGAGCCGCCACAGAGTTTAATCGAAACATACAATCGTGGCCTGGTCTGACTGGCACACACGTTTTCACGATACAGATTCGAAACCTTGCCAGCGGAACCACCACCGTGGCGACAGCGCCACTCCCGAGAGGATCAATCAGAGCGACTGAGAATGTTTACCTGGCTCGCGTAGTGGTGACCGGACAAGTAGAGCCACTTCTTAGAATGGAAGGAATCTGGCCCTTCAATCAGTATCCTATTCCAGGGATCACAGCACCATATCCGCTGACCACAGCCTATGTTTCTTACTTTGAAAGTCCCAACGGGTTGACTAACTGATTTTACGAGAGGGATCTGAATGAACAATATGAGCAGGATCAGCCAAAGGCGAAAAGGTGCTAGCACCGTTGTAATTGTATTACTCATCGCCTTCTTTGTAGTACTGCCACTATCATTGATGGCGTT
>CAYTDR010000457.1:0-6611 GCA_964436185.1 uncultured Candidatus Obscuribacterales bacterium
GAAGGAGTTCCCTTCAATTTCAATTACCGAGCATCGTGCAGTTTACAAGAGGTGTCCTTTGTTTGATACTAACTACGCAAGCATTTTTCAGTACTTCTCCTGGCTATTCGGCGGAACAGGCCGCAGCAGATTCCACGGGCATGGGGCTTCCGGCAGATGGAAAAGTTCATGAACACGAAAGCGTGACCACAAATAGAAAAGTGCCTGCGCAAACCATTGCGCAAGCCAGTCAAGAAATCGCGGAAGTCGACAACCGATCTAACGACGCTGACATTGCCTCGAGCTACGTAGCAGTGACGAAGAAGCTCATGCTCGCTGCCATCCAGTTGGAGCGCTTCAGTCTCACCTATCGCCTGGAAAACGGGAAACGACCAAGACTTCGACGATTGAGGTATTTCCTAGCTCAGGAGGCGGGTGCTGGAGGAGGTTTGGCATTTGAGCTCATTGCCCTGGAGCAGTTTAGACGCGGCAAAACAGCGCCCCTCACTGTAGACACTAACTCGCTGCATAAGGCATTCACCACGTTAACCGCTACGTCCATAGTTGCTGGCTCAGGTTCTGCATTCGAACTTGCGAATAATACCTTTCGAGCGATTCAACTCAAACAAAAAGGATTAGACTCGAAGTCCGCTAGAAAGTATGTGGTATCACATCTAAAAGAAATCGATGATTTGCTCGTGCAACGAGAAGCAATAGCAACGCAGTTACCTGGCGCCGCACGTGAGCGGGCGGTGGTCGAAGGTAAAGTTCTACACGAGTTGCGAAACGCCTTTGCCAGTGAGTTTACTGAATTCCAGACGAATGTTCGCACGTTCAATACTATTCAAAATACTTTCTTCTTACTAAATGCCGGATACAATACCATCTCCGCTGTCGCCGCTGGAATAGGTCATAAGGCAGTGACGGAGCCAAAACTCAACGGAAGAGTCAATATACTCTTTACTGTTAGCGGTGCGATGGCAACTGTGACTCCACCGATAAGCAGTGCTGTGGGTGCCGTCGTCAGGCATAGCACCAGACGTTCCCTGGAAAAAGAATTAGGAACATCAATCAAATTTGATCCTTCGAACCTGAAAGCTCAATGCAGCATTCTTGAAAAGTTGGTAGCAGCGGATCCAGATGGCAGCGGCAGTGTCATAACTTCACTTCCGGCCTCGCAACGACTAGGGATCTACACGCAGTCAGAATCCTTATTCAGAAAGCAGCTGGAGAGCGAAATCAGAACATCTCAGAAATTATCTCAAGTCGCCTTAGAATCAAGTCTGCTCGGGCCACCAATCGGTGGGCTGCTCATGACGCAAGGAATTCTTGGAACAAGAGGGTTTTACAAGTACAAATTTCAACCACGCAAACAACTCCAGTTAAATTATGATGGTGCCATAATCGGTACCATTGGAACAAGTATGGCAGTGGCCGGTAATGCCTCGGCGCTACTGGGTGCATGGTTGTATGAGCAGAACTTGAAAGGGAAAAATCGACTCCCGTCACAACTGATTGAATCGCGACTGAATCACCTTACCGAACTGGAAAAAACAGTCTCTGCGTTGTAAGCAAGCTTGAGACTGTGCATAAGCGCTCCCATCCCGATTAGAGAGGCCTTTTGTGGCACATGCTTCTCCTGAAAGACGGCAGGACTGGTAAGTTCAAGTGAACAGCTGCCGAGCTACTGTCACCTTTACTGGATTCTTGCCAACGCTTCTGTTGACAAAGGAAAATTCACGGACCCTCTTGCCTGTTGATGCTTGGCCCAAACCAAGGACCACTAACGATCTCGATTTGTTCGTTCCGATTCAGTAGATCATCGTTTGAGCGGGCCAACTCTTTGCGAATGATGCAATCTTGGCTAAGGACGACTTTTTCTTGTCAGCTCGATTGGTTGGACGTTTATTGCTCGAACTCACTATCAGAAAAATCAAACATCGTGATGTTGCGTTGAGAATTTAGCTGCTGTGAGTTTACCTAATTGAAGAAACCGATTGAGGGATTGCTAACGCTGTTAACAGGCAGCAAGTTGGTGATATCCCGTGACTCGCAACGGCAGAATCAGCGCTGACTTGTGCCACCAATCAAGCCACCGGGCAGACACGATGTTTCAAACCAGGATGACACAGTAGCTAACTGCAAACAGGGCTGCAATCATGATCACTATTGCTACCAGATTCAGTATTAGCTCGATGAACAGGTCTTTCAGCTCAGTGCTGTCAAGTTTCATTTGATAGGTTCTCCCTGTTACCGAGTGTTTTGACTGAGAATGCGAGATATTCAGCCATGTTGCTCCACGTCAATCTCGAGCTTGTTATACTCGCCGCGCCTTACGCTGATTCGCCTTTCAACCCTGGCTTTAATTAGTCATGGATAGCAAGCGATTTCAATAGCTCCTCGACGTAAATCCGATGACCGCGGTCATTAGGGTGATTGAAATTGTCGGCCAGAAGTAGTTCCGGCGTCAGCGCTTCATATCGAGCATTGCTATATCGAGACGCGACATCCGCTATTCCCACATTCGTCGCAACAGCAATGTTGCGAACTAGCTCAAAATATGGCATGGACAACAAGGAAGACCAATCTTTCATCTTGTAGATGCTCGGCTGAACGAGATGTGGTAGACACACAATCACATCGCATCCGGCAGCCTTCGCCTCCTGGAGAAATCTCTTGTAGTTGCTTGATATCGAAGCTTGGTTCAGGTTCAAGTCGTTGACAAACTCGATGACAACCAGATCAGGTTTTTGAGGCAGAACCTCCTTTATAAACCGAGGGAACATCATGGTGGACGTGCTGCCCCCTACGGCACAAATAGTTGAACCTATCTTTGCAGAGGGATACTCTGCCCGCAGTCTCTCTATAAACAGTTTGGGAAAAGTCAGGTTCTGTGCAGTTGCATAGCAACCGCATGTGACACTATCTCCCACGAAGCCCACTTTAACAGTCTTTCCTAATGCCAGCTTCCTTCTGAAGAGTTGTAGTGCTCGTTCATTTAGTTCGTCGAGTTGCGGGTCGATAGCATTATGGTCCCATTTGGGCATGACGTCCGAGGCATAGATAGGAAGATCGAGCGATGGTACCAGAATGTTCGCCAGGTGAATGGTATCAGCAGAAAGAACCGGAGCTTTGGGTGCAAACTGACTCGGCTCACCCTGCACCAGATGCGCTGTGCCGTTCTTGTCGACAACCAAGCTGTCAATTCTGCGTCTATAAAGAGAGTATCTGAGGCGGACTGTAGAATTGTCAGGCAGTCGACATGTTCTTAGCCGATCAATGCAGTCATGCTGTGGGTTTACCTTGTAGTCCAGACCTGGCACTAAGGGTAGATTCTGACCATCGGAACTGCGAATCTCTAATGACCCAGGCACGAGTAGACCGGTTACCGGCCCACGGTCCTTCCCTCCTGCCAGGCAACATAGTGGCATGCGCTGCCAATATATATCTGAGTCCGTAGGCAATGCCAACTGGAAAGGCTCATCGTTAACCTCTAAAACAGTGCATGGATCTACATTGAATCTCTGCGATCTTGTAGCTCGAATTTTGTCATTGGATGATAGGATGAGCGATCCAGCTGTTAACGTAATCCCGCGTTGCTCCACAATGATTTCGAGGTTGTTGTATTCGCCGCGTCGCACACTGATTCGCTCTGCAAGTTTAGGTTTGGCCAGAGAATGGGGATAGGTGAATAACGATAGAAGAACCAACAGGCACATAAGAGAACGGATCAGGCAGTGGAAAGACATCATGTACATCGATCCTTGACAGAGCAGAATAGGCCGGAGTAGTGCGACGCAACCAGCAAATTGTAAGGTTGGCATGTAAAGCTTTGATGTTCCCTTTCCAGAGTAGGTAAAGGATCAGTAAAGGTCGCTGAAGGACAACATGAATTGCAGCAACGTATTGCCTAACTATTCGTACCCTAGCTAGAACGATTGCCTAATTCGAAATCGCACCATACGACTAAACACAGGGCACTACCCATGGTGGCATTAACTATTTACTTGCTTAAGCTTCTGATCGGAGATTGCCATTCTGATTTGACTTGAAAGGGTCGACTTTCATAAAGCGCAGTATGCCAGCAATGAAATTAAACGAAGGCTCGCTGGAACAGCGAGCCTTCACCTTCACCAAGGCTCCAAGAGGAACAGGACCTCCTAGGACCTCCTAGGACCGCCTAGGACCGCCTAGGACCGCCTAGGACCGCCTAGGATTAATAGTCCATGTCGGCGCTTGCCGACATGGACGGTGCTTTCTTTTTCTCCTCCGGGGCCTCCACAACCAGCGCCTCAGTAGTGAGGAACATGCCAGCAATCGAAGCGGCATTTTGCAGAGCGCAACGTTCCACTTTTGCCGGATCGATGATGCCATGTTCGGTCATATTGACGTACTCAAACCTGGCAGCATTGAAGCCGGTGCCGTCAGCTTGCTCGCGTACCTTCTCCACAACGACTTCGCCGGACAAACCAGCGTTATCAGCAATCTGCCGCACAGGGACTTCCAGCGCTTTCATGACAATGTCGAAGCCGGTACGTTCATCTCCTTGAAGGTTGTCTTTCTCTTTTTCCAGCCTTTTGGAGACAGCCAACATGGTAGTGCCGCCGCCCGGCACGAAGCCTTCCTCGACGGCTGCCCGAGTTGCATTGAGAGCATCCTCGATTCTGAGCTTGCGATCTTTGAGCTCGGTTTCTGTAGCTGCGCCGACTTTGATGACAGCAACTCCGCCGGCAAGCTTGGCAAGGCGCTCTTGCAGCTTTTCTTTGTCATAATCAGAGTCGGAAATTGCAATCTGGCTCTTGATCAAGCTAATGCGTTTTTCAACTTCATCTTTTGTGTCGTTGCCAGCCACTATTGTGGCCGTGTCTTTGTTGACCCTGACGCAACGAGCTTTGCCAAGCATGCCCACGTCTACGCTTTCAAGCTTCATACCGGTTTCGTCGGCAATAACCTGACCGCCTGTAAGAACTGCAATGTCTTTGAGCATTTCTTTGCGACGGTCCCCAAAACCGGGAGACTTGACGGCACAGCAAGATAGCACTTTTCTGAGGTTGTTAACAACCAGGGTGGCTAACGCTTCGCCTTCAACATCTTCAGCAACTAGAAGTAGGGATTTTCCTGCTCTTGCAACTTTCTCAAGAACCGGCACGAGATCGCTGATCAGGTGCACTTTCTTGTCTACGCAAAGAACAAAGGGTTCATCAAGAACGCACTCCATTTTTTCCGGGTCGTTGACGAAGTAGGCGGATATGTAGCCTTTGTCGAACTGCATGCCTTCAACGACTTCCAACTCTGTAGTCAACGACTTAGACTCTTCGACCGTAATTACACCGTCCTTTCCTACCTTTTCCATTGCCTCTGCGATGATTTCGCCTATCGCTTCATCGTTGCCAGCCGAGATCGTCGCGACTTGCATGATGGAAGTTGCTTGGTCCTCAGTTTAATCTTGAAGTCGGCCAGAAATTAGTTCTGCCTTCAGCTGGCGAGATCAGGGAAGGTCTCAGGAATGTCGCTGCTGGCGCCAATCCGATGGTGCTGCGGCGTGGCATTCAAAAAGCGGTAGATTGCGGACTGCCGCATTTACCATGACGACTCGGTTGTATTTATCGACGACAACAACACCCTCAGTTTTCTCCAATGCTGTGACCATGCGATTCACCTCCTGGTGTCGGCCCAACTGCTGCGCAATGGAGCGCATACAGCTGTGACGGTGAAGATAGGCGACTATCCCGTCAGCAGCACTGGCAAACAGCCTTAATCGATTATGCTTTTGCCGACGGACGGACTGTGCGCCACCACTATGCGTGGCACAATGGCGACGAGGAAAGACTGTACCCACCAAATTGCTGGCGGCAAAATCAAACAAAAACCATAGCCAGTTTGCATAGCCGCCAAGTATAATTTATCACCCGATGAAAGAGGCAGGCGTATGACCTGCCTCTTCTCCTTCGGACTGGTTATTTAATGTCGATGCGTCTGCGTCAGCCTACAAGGTAATCATCGAGTTCAAGCTCCTCGCCGAATCGCCGCATCTTGCGCAACGCCCTTGATTGCAGGTGTTTCACTCGCTCCGCTGAAATGCACAGTAGTTTTGCGATTTCATCAATCGGCAGGCAACGGTTTAGATTATCGAGCCCATACCGAAGCTTTACAACTTCACGTTCTCTTATATTGAGACGACTCAATAACTTGCCCACATCGACTCTAAGAAGGAGCTCCGCTACTTCCTCATCGACGCTCTTGCCACTGTCGGCAACACCATCGGCGACCGTAGCATCTACCTCATCTCCCAGTGGAGCATCAAGCGAGACGCACTGTTTGTAAGCTTTCAAGATATACTCGACCCGCTCCACCGGCATGTTGCAGCGTCGGCTCAGCTCCTCCACAGTCGGTGAGCGTCCCAGGCCGGCATGCAGATTGTTCATGGCCTTCTGAACCTTACGCCACTCCTGGTCGACGTGACCGGGGAGCCTGATCAGGCGCACTTTGTCGCCAATTGCCCGGACGACGCTTTGTCGTATCCAGAACGTCGCGTAAGTAGAGAACCGGCAGCCCTTATCCGGGTCGAACTTCTGCGCGGCCCGCATCAGTCCCAGATTGCCTTCCTGGATGAGATCCTCGAGACTCAGACC
>CAYTDR010000458.1:0-6607 GCA_964436185.1 uncultured Candidatus Obscuribacterales bacterium
CGGAAGTGCCTGCAGTAGCAGACTCGACGGATTATGCTCCCGGAAGTGGTGTTCCGCTCGACAATGCCCGAACCGGTGTCAATCTGCGATCGGACATGGAAGATAGCGACTGGTATAGAGTATTTCGCACTAAGGAGCCTGCCAGCTCGGATTTGTCAATTCCTGGTCTTTTGATCACGCAGAATTTCTCAATCACTGCCTCCGAACGTTGGCAATCGACTATTGACGTGGTTCGTTCAGTCAGAGACCTGTTCCAACAGATGACAATTCTTCCGGAAGCACAAAGTGATATCGAAAACAATGGCACGACTCCAGACCCAGAAGACTCGCAAGTCATAGAAAACAATGCTGAAGCAGAAGTTGAACCACCCGAAAAGCCCGGCAGTGTGGTCGGCCCCCAGAATTCGCGCATTGAGTTCGAGCTTTGTCCTGACGGAAAGATTCATCCGAAGCGCATTACCTATGGTGATGGAACCTCCACCGAGTACGCCTGGACCAAAGACGGTAAAGTCGCAGAAGCGGTCACGAAAGCCAAGGACGGGCGGGACCTCGTAAAGATCTCCTCGACCGACGTCGACAAATATACAATCAAACTTTGCGGAGGCGAGGAGTTCACGTACCAGCACGGGCATGTTCAGGTGTCCGACGATGGAACTTTCACATTCAAGAGCAACGATAGCGAATGGATATCACAGAGTAAGGGTGGCATAACGGGCGAGTTTCAAAACAAAGGTGGTAAATTCCGCCGGGAAATCTGCGAGGAATGGACTCAAACAAGCCAGCAGGTCGGCGACAAGTATGTTCTTCGATTTGCTCAACTGAAAGATGGATCAAACCTGATTTTCGCCCACGATAAAGCAAACGGAGAGCTCAATTTCATCTTCCACGAAAATGGCTCACGCACGGTCGAATACTTAAAACGAGGTGATGAGTGGATCAGGAAGATCAACAACCAGGAGACACAAGGCACACTCACTCTGCGAGCAGGAGTGATTCCGGAGTTTCACCAGAAAGCCGGCGCCGATAGAGCGACTGACGCTCTCAAGCCGCCGGAGCAGCAAGAATTAGCTAACGCCTTCTATCTCCAGCAGCGACTCGATGTAATGATCGACTCGGTGTGGGCGAATAAGTATGCCGAAGCAGAGGAGTTGATTAGACAAAAACACTTGTCCGATGAGATTGTTCGCTGGCAAGCGACGGGAACGGAACCAGGACCGGAGGATCAGCGAAAACTACAGGTCAAAATAGAAGAAGCAATTCGAGCCAGGCAGTCCGAATTACGAACAGAGTTGGTCGAACTAAAACAACAAATTCAGAAAGAAAGCGACAAGGTCAGGAACGCAAGTAGCATAGATGATGTCTGGAAAGACTGCCCAGCGACTCAAAAAGCATACTCCTTGTGTGTTAACTGGCTCCAAAACAAAGCTGTTCCAGGCGCACTGAGGATGGTGCAAGGTATGTCGCTGGATTTCCAGCCGGGGTCACCCATCACGGTACCACAGGAAGAAGGGGTTTTTCAGATTCCCGAGCGCTTTCGCCTCAAGTCCGGCAAGGGTGAGTTGAAGCTTGATCTCCGCATTGACACAACCCTTCCGCCCACGAAGAATAACATCGAGAATCTGGGCAGAGCACTTAGTTGGGTTTCGGACACACAAACGTTCCTGAGCAGTGAGCAACAGAAATTCGAACTCGACACCGTGATTGCTGACGTCATCAATAGGAACCGTCTGCCCCAGGAGTGGCTCGTTGAAGCGAAGCAGGAAGCAAGCAAACTTCCGGCTCTACGGCAGATGATCGATCTGTCATTAAAGATCAGAAATTACGCTTCCGCCATCAAAACTCTTAAGTTGGACGAGGCGGGCATCGCTCAGTTGCCACCGTTCTCCAATCCTCAAACGGCTGACGGCAAGCTGACCCAGCTCAATCTCGATCTGCCAAGAAATCTCGACATGGGAGATCCGGATACGCTGAGAAAAGTTGAAGTCTGGACAAAGTGGCTCGAGGAGAACGGTGACAAGCTCGATAAAGCCATAGAGGAGAGGGCAAGAAGCCTCGATCCGTCGAAACAAATATTCTTCGGTGAAGTCGAAGTGAAAGGTGTTCTTTACACCGATCCCACCAGTGGTGCGCAGGAGATCCTCGATCCTAAGGATCCCAGGAGTGCCTCCAAAATTGCAAGCGGCAATACCCAGCCGTTCAACATGCTCGACTATAGCTTCAAAGTAAGCCGAAGGAACGGCAAAATCGTCATGGAAAGAGAAGTCCAGGCGAAGATGTCCGAAATGTACAATTACTTGAACATCGGCGCTTCCGATGTAGGCAAACCGTTTAAAGAGCAGGGCGGGGCAAAAGAGTACGAGCCTTCAGATCCGGTAGCAATTCGCACCGCAAGCGGTGAGACAAAGATCGTCAGAGCCGATGAATTGGAATCGCACTTAAGCTGGCAACAGTTCAAATACTACGGAATGAAGGCGGCTACCGCCACGATGGACGTCGGTATGCTTGTAACTTCCGGCGGTGCCCTGTGCGCAGCGACGAGAGCCGGGCAGCTGACACTGCGGATAGCGGCATCATCAGGCACACGAGCTGTGCTAGGAGGAAGCGGACTGTTCCTAAACAATGCAGCGGCAAGAACAGACGAATCCTGGCAGATTGCAGAAAAAGCTCGCGGTTTAATCATGTTCGCTGATGTTACGCAAGGAACATTCCGCGCACTTGCAGGACAGAGTCGTGGTGCCTTGCGGTTCCTCACTGGTTCGAAAGCTACGGAAAGCATGAGCGTAGCTCAAAAGATCACCACCGGGTTGAAGGAATCAGAAGCGAGCTGGAAGTGGATGGCGTCATGGAAGGGCAGTCAGGCACTTCATGTACCGATGGAGCTGTCGAACGTTTTGTTCGGGATCACTTTATACGACGATCTGAAGAGTCAGATCCGGAATGTGGGCGAGCGCTCCAATCTCTATGACGGACTGTTGGCGAGAAGGATGACGAGTGACGGACGAAACGTAGACAAACTGCCGGAAACACAAGAGGAGATTCGAGATTACATAAAACGCACGGGAACCGAACGGCTGATCAATTCCTATGAAGAGTTCCTTTCACGCGGGGCAGACCCTGAGAAGAGCAAGAGAATCAAGGATCTATTGGACACCACGAAGAGGTTGCTCGATCCCCAAACTCCAGCTGAAGAACGCGAGAAATTCAAAGCAAGCCTGATCGAAAACATGTACGGCGCCCAGGATAAATTAGGCGAGCAGATCAAATCTCGGCAAAAGAAGGAGAACAGAACCCTTTCTTCCTCCGACATTCGCACTATGACAGAGGATGGCTTCCAGGGTGATCCGGATCTCAAGGTAGCGTCTGCGGTGGCGTTCCTCCTTCTCTCAGGCGATGGAAAGCAACTGCCGAGTGACGGTGTCCTGGCCACGAGAACGTTCGACGTGCCGACGCACCAGCTCACCAGAAGCAAAATTGTCAACACACCAAGAGGAGCGGTGCCGGCAACCGAGATTTATGAAGCCCCTAAGACAGCCACGCAGAATATAACCGTTCAAGACGTTGTTACCTTCCTTAAGCTGGATGTTACAGACAAGAGCGATGCGGCACGTCGCATGGTAACCGGAGATCTACTGGTGCGAACGAACGCCAGATCACCGATCATGTATGCCTCCATTCTACGAGATACACTCAGCAACTCGTCTGCTACTGCCGAAGACAAAGCCGCTGCCATACTGCAGTTAGGACCGATGCTCAACTCCGTTCAACTACTGGAAACAGCGATGGAATCCATGCCGCTGGCAGAAAGAAACAACATGCAAGCAGCGCTTTCAGGTAATTCCACGAAGGAATTGATGGCTGCACTAAAGAAGGTAGCATCCAGCGGTGAAGACAAAGATCTTCGAGCGCTGGCAGCATCAGTCCTCAACGCTGTCGGCAAGGAGTTCAAGCCTGAAGAGCTGAACAATCTTATCAGGACACAAGCACAAGAGTTTTATGCGCGCAAGGCAACACCAGGAAACTATGCAGAGTTCGTCCTCAACCAGCTGAAACAAGATCAAAAATCGCTAGATCCTGCGATAAAGCTAAATGCCATTCTCACATTGCGTGACCTGGGCGACATGGGCGGCATAACAGACAACAAAACATTCAATACGGCACTCATAGCGACAATGACGAATTGCCCTGATATTACCGTGTTGGCATTGAGAGAATTGAAGATTGAGAATCCCACCAACGATCTGGGAGCGCCTGAGAGACAGAAGATTATGCGCATGCTTGAGGAATCGACAACCAAAGAAAATGTCGAGCTCAAGATCGAAATAGCAGCACGAATCGAACAGTTTGCCACCACTGAAGCCGAGAAAACTTTGGCTGCCGGCATCCTCGCCGAAATGATCACGTCGGGCAGAGAAGCCTTCGCGGACAACTTCCCGAAGTTGAGAGTCGCCGCGATTCAAGCACTCGGCAAGCTGAATAGACCGGAAGCGATCGCGCAGATACTGGACAGAACTAATCCTGCCCAGGAAGTCGACGCCAGAGTGAGAGCCGCTGCGGTGAACGCATTGAACGCCATGAGGATGCCCCAGCGCTATGAGTTCGCGGTCAACGCATTGAAATCTGAGAATGATCCTGCAGTCCGGGCTAGTTTACTGCTCATCCGCCAGGAAAATCATCGCCCAATTCGCAACACACAATACAAGGAGCGACTGCAAAAGCTGCTGACAGACCTGGAAAGCTCGAGAGACAACAACCCGGATGAAGGCGCAGCATGGCTCAATGAACATATAGATGGACGCTTTAACCTATTAAGTCGGCAAAAATACGATGAGAAGCGCAAGAACGAAGAAACAAGCGTTAGAGATTATACCTATTGGAATCAGGGAGACGAAGATTGTGCCGTTACCGACGCCATGGCGGTTCTCGCCAAGCAGCGATCTGAGCAATGGAACAACATACTTGCACTGGCCAAACAAAGTACCGACGAAGGGCATAAGGCCCGCCTGGCGCTTTTGCATATCGTCGTGAGTGATACCGGTCTTTTCGGTGATCAATCTGCCATGTACAGGCGGGCCGCGGCGGAGGCAATTCGCGATCTTTGCGCTTCAGGCGCGGACTTCAGAGAAGATTTTCGCAAGGGTATCGCTCGGGCGGTAATGAATCCGGATAAAGATGACACGACCCGACTCATTCTCTTGGAAGCGCTTAATGCCTTTGCCAGTGGTTCTGTCGAGATGAAGCTCTTTGTCTCCACAGTTGTAGCAGAGGCATTCGAAAAGCAGCTCCAGAAACAACCACCCAGCGAACAGTCTCCTAACTTCTGGTCCTCAATGAACCTGCAACGGCGGATGCTCGAACTCTTAAAGGACTACAAGGTTCGCGATATATACCCTGCGCTGGAAGCCGCTATCCGCAGTCATCCGTACACAGAGATTAAAGACAGTGCCAGGCAGGTTCTCGCAGACTTGCGCGATCGAATCATACCGGAGTGGGAAGCGACCAAACCCAATCAGCTCTCTGCCGAGGAGCGTCAGACGGCATTGGAGACTCAGATTAAAAGCGGGAATGCGGACGATCTTGTCGCCCAAATCTTCGCTTCGTACAAAGGCAAATCGATTGAATCGAACGATCCGCGAGTATCACTTTACAGAGACGCCCTTACAGATGGTGCTGCGCACGCAGCCAATCCGGAAGCCCCACGTCGCGCCGAACCACGTCGTGAAGGCGAAAAAATTGATGGAACAGAGCGTGTTCAGCTTGCTGCCGCCTGGGTGATTCTACAGCCGGACAATACAGGCTTCTCGCCGGAAGACAAGGAGAAAGCGCTCGCAACAGTAGCGAAAATCGCCACAAACGGCACCGAATATGGTTATCGTCAGGATGCCAGACGGATTCTCAACCAGGTCGTAACTTCCGGCGTCAGAGAAGTGAAGCTATCCGCCGATGAGAGCTACCGAATCTACAATGGCGAACAGGGGACGACCGAACTCCTCTACCAAAGACTGTTCAGACGAACCCCCGACGCAGGCGCCGGTTGGGTCGCTCTGGATATGCGAAATGGAACATCATGGAA
This sequence comes from uncultured Candidatus Obscuribacterales bacterium, assembly GCA_964436185.1. Lineage (GTDB taxonomy): Bacteria > Cyanobacteriota > Vampirovibrionia > Obscuribacterales > Obscuribacteraceae > CAYTDR01. Next base: position 6,071 of record CAYTDR010000458.1, read on the forward strand.
GGACCTGATGAAATCAGCCATCAACAATTCTGCTGGCGAGTTCAGAAAATCCATTCCAGCCGACTCCGAAAGTGCAGTGGCATTTCTCTACCAACGAATACTCAACCGAGCCGAGCCTCCTACCAAAGAAGAGATGGCCGTTTGGATAGGTTTATACAACGAGAAAGGCGTCAATGCAGTGATCGATGGACTACTCGACAGTGAAGAGTTCGCGAGAAAAGGTCCATCCGCCGATTACAATGGACTGGTTATAGTCAGAAAGAAAGGCAATGTCACTTCCGACAGTGGCAGGTAGATCAGCCGTCAATCGCACGAACATTCGCAGAACTCCGCTCGCAAGCTAATTTGATGCGACTTTCCTCACCTCTGTTCAATCGAAATCGCGGGGCCATCTCAGAGAAATGGCCCGCGCCTTCTAAGTGAGACTTCCTCGATTTCCGTTCCATCTCAGCTGTTAGTCGTTCTCCGAGAACGTCACGCGACCTGCTAAGTGCGACTTCCCTCGATTCCCGTGCATCTGAACTGTTGGTCATTCTC
>CAYTDR010000459.1:0-6607 GCA_964436185.1 uncultured Candidatus Obscuribacterales bacterium
GTGTGCGCCTGCATCGAGCAAGTCTTGAACATCCGCCGCCTTTGCCTGGCTGGCGAAGATTACCACTTTCACGTTAGGAAGCGTAGTCAATCGTTGAAGAAGGTCATCGGTTGTCAGAAAACCGGGCAGGTGCAAATCGAGCAGGATTATGTCGGGAAGCAGCTGTTTGGCCATTTGCCAGGCTTCGTCGGCGGTGCCTGCTTCGGCAATGATCTCGATTAGATCTCCAGAGGTCAGGTCATGGACTATCTGTTGGCGAGTGGGAATGTGATCATCTACCACCATCAATCTGATCATCGAATGCCAGCGCTTCCTTTCATGTTAGAGTCCGATTCGACTATCGCCTATCGCGATAGTTACATGGCAGATAGTAGAGGGTTTCTACTACTAAATGCAACGTGGTTGACAGCGTTCTTGGCAATCGACAGCCCAGGCGCAGAATTTCATACGATATAGATATAATGACGACTACGTTGGCTGGAGAAAACTATCAATGAGAAAACCGTTCGCCATTTGTTGTGTTCTTGCGATTACTGTAGCGGGTTCTGCTCTGCAGGTTGAAGCGAAGAATAAGCTGGTCGACCCAAAAGAGGCAGTTGCAAAGTCCGCAGCTCCAGCTCTCGGTCCTGGAACCGTGACAACACCATCCGGTCTGCAGTACAAGGACATTAAAGTGGGCACGGGGCCATCTCCCAAGCATGGACAGGCAGTGGTGGTCCATTACACAGGATGGCTGTTTCCTTCGGGTGAAAAGTTCGACAGTTCGGTCGATCGAAAGTTACCCTTCAACTTCTGCCTCGGTATTGGTGGTGTTATAAAGGGCTGGGACGAAGGCGTTGCCACCATGAAATTGGGCGGAAAGAGACTCTTGCTCATTCCGCCTAACCTTGCCTACGGCGATAAAGGTGCTGGTAGTAAAGTCCCAGCCAACGCCACCTTGAAGTTCGAAGTCGAGCTGCTCAAGCTACTGCCCACCAAGTAATCATTAGATCTACTGCTGTTTCCTTCGGTACTTCTATCCGGAAGTGTTCGCTCAGTATTCGTGCTGGGTTTACTACTGTTCCCTGTGACACTTCTAACCGGATGTGTTGGTTCGTTAGCATATTCTTCTCTACCGTACTGCGAGCTAAAATTCATCGAGCAATGGGCTACTAATGTTTCCTGCTGTACTTCCTATCTGAAAGTGTTGGTGCTTAGTATCTTCTTTACCGTACTGTGTAGTGCGCGAATTTCTCAGGACTATTGGGTTTAACTGTTGCTTTCGATTCTTCTCCCGGGAAGTGTTGGTATCTCTATCTTTTATTTCCGGATCCGTGGACTGAATAGGCAAGCGAAACGCTGTTCCCTGATGCAAAGCTCAATTCGAGCGGCGACTCTACCAGTTGACTTTTTCGAGTTGCATTCTATTGTCAATCATCGCAGGAAGGCGCTCGCTAATTGAATCTTCCACGTTTCACCGTTCTATTTTTTGAATTGTGATCGTCCTTTTTCTGACAGTTATGTCGAACGCGATATACCACGCAACAGGGTTTTAGTACGATCGCAGTCACCATATATGGTGCTTTGATTGCCGTGAATGTATATTAAGATCTTATAATCATTGCTGGTGCGATATTACATAACCAATTTTTGCTGGGTATGATGAATAACCTGGAATTCTGACGAAGATTGGCGGCGGCTAGATGAAAAGACCGCCTCAGTCACGTGTCGTAAAAAATGGTCGGGTAGGAGAAGTAAAATGATTGAAGAAATCGTAAGAGCAGCAACAAGTCGCTGGGGACTCGCAGCCGTCGTAGTTCTGGCATTGCCGGGCGGTCGCAAATTGCTCAGGCAAGCGGCGAAAGAGGCTGTAAGAGCCGGAATCACAATCTCGGAAGGCGTCAAAGATCTGGCAGCCGAAATCAAAGAAGAAGCATCGGACGTAGTTGCGGAAGTCAAAGCAGAAAGAGAGACTAACGCAAAAGAAAGCGCAAAAGAAAAGCATAAAGTCCAGGGCTAATCTATCTAAGGGGACGCCCACCAAGTCCGACAATCTGACTCCCGCTGCAGTCTGTCCTTGAGCAAGGATTGTGCATTTTCTTTGTCACGTGAATGTTCGGGCAACCACTGGAGCGCGGGTCAGGTTCCATGTGAAAGTAGGTAGTGGTTCGAACTGATGTAGTTCGCTTTTCGAGGAACCAGAAATATGGCTAAAGAGCTTCACTCGAAGTGCCGTGGTGTTAAACACCATCTCCCGCACAGGACACGCTTGAAGCTGCCGATGAAACATTCGAGGAAGGAAACGCTCGATAAGATCGAACACGGTCTGCGAAAGATTCCTGCTGTTAAGGATGTGGAGACCAATCACAAAACTGGCAGCGTATTGGTGCACCATGACGATAGTTCTTCTATTTTGCAAGATCTTCAGACTGTGCTGAGCAAGGTTGCCGGCGAAGCGCTTGAAGAGATGCTGCTTCCGACGTTCCTCGATGTCGAGGATGTGAGCATCATATCCAGTATCATCAGTCGAACTGCAAAACGCGCAAATCGTGGATTCATCACTTATACAAACAACCAGGTCGACTTGCGGACTCTCTTCCCGATGGTTTTGTTCACCATCGGGATTTCGAAATCATTGCAGGTAGAGCGTTGGTGGACGCAGGTTCCACCCTACATGTTCTTCTATTGGGCCTATGATGCCTATCTTCGATTCCACCTGAATCGAGCGCCTGAGCGTAGACATAATAACGGCGCTGAATCTCTCAACTAGACCGGAGATAAGCTGATCCGCATGGACGCATATGATCGACTTGATCGGTCGATAGACAATTAATTGAAAAAGGAAATCCGTTTTAATGACCATAAGTTTCGAGAAATCCTCCAGGAAAGAAAAAGACGAGAACGGACAGGATGTCGTTGTCGTCTTTGATCGGGTTACTTTGGCGAACTCTTCCGAAGTCAACGGGCAGGAGGACGTCCGTGACAAGGGCTCGCGTGAACTCGAAACTGTATCGCTTCTAGAGCGAGTAACTTCGTTTCACGATTCCGTTTCCATGCTGCCCGCAGGTGAAGACGACATTGACGAACTGTTCGACATAGAAGAGACGGTAGAAAGAGTCTTTCTCCTCGATCCGATTTCTGCGGAAAATTCCGAGGCGATTTCGAGCGACATCGAACCCGAACCGGAAGTGAAGCTTGTCGTCATGCACGACATTCCTGGAAGGCTGAGAGTGAACCTGGATGACCTCAGATTGGCTCCCTCACTTTCGCATACGATCATTAGCATTTTGAGCGATTTGGATTATGTCACCGGCGTCAGGGCGAACCTGTGGTGTGCAGGCGTTGTGATCGAATATAGAGTCGGAGAAGTGAGTTCGGAAGAACTACTCGACGTTCTCCACAATGTAGTAATTCAAGCCCGACGTAGTCAATTTCATTCGCGGCAGACACCGGTGCCGGTCTTGACCGGGGCGATTGCCAAGGTTCATGAGCTGGCGTGCAAGGTCATCAACTTTATAGAGAAACGTGTGCCGCCGGTGGTTCAGCTTGCGCTGGGAGCTGCTGCATTTGCTTCTAATTTCCTCGGAGTTCCGGCTTTAACGCGAGTGCTCGTCACTGCATCGATCGTGCCTATTGCGGCGCGTGCATTCGAGACAATCCTTGTGGAAAGAAAAGCTAGCGTGGATGCACTTGATGGCATAGCGGCAATTCTCATGCTCTGTCATGGACGCTTGCTCGAGACCAGTTTTATGACCACATTGATCGGCCTGGGAGAGTTCATCCGCGAAAGGACAGCGCGCAAATGTGAACGTATCGTCTCTGATTTGCTTGGACTGGCCGGGCAGTTCGCCTGGCTGGTGAAAGGACAGAAACGCATCTGCATCCCTGCCGGCGACGTCAAGGTTGGCGACATAATAGTCGTGTATGCCGGTGAGCTTGTGCCGATAGATGGTATTGTCATCAGTGGCACTGCCGCCATCGATCAGTCCAAATTAACTGGTGAGTCACATCCAGTCGAAGTGGAGACTGACAGTGAAGTAATGGCTTCGACTGTCAATCTCGAAGGTAAAATATATATTCGCTGCACCGCCTCTGGTGCGCTGACCAAAGCAGGACGCGTGCTCGAGTCAATGAATAGTGTGCCTATTCATGAGACACGAATACAGAACTACGCCTCCCTGATTGCTGACAAAATGGTGGTACCCATATTCATCAGCTCTTTCGTTTGTTTCGCGCTTACCCGCAACATTGTTCGCACGATGTCGATGATGATCTTCGACTTCACCACTGGTATCAGAATTTCTGCACCAACTTCGATACTGGCATCGATGCATCGAGCAGGCAGACACGGAATTTTGATCAAGAGCGGTGCTGCCCTCGAGAAATTGGCTTCCGTAGACGTGATCATCTTTGACAAGACCGGCACGCTCACTACCGGTGAGCCATCTGTCACCAGGCTTGTCGCCTTCAACGGCTACAAAGAAGAGCGCATCCTTCAGCTCGCCTCGGCGGTAGAGCAGAGATCGCACCACCCAGCTTCTCGCGCCATCGTGAAGTTCGCTCAATCCAAGGGACTTTCCATTCCCGATCGAGTCAGCTCCGAATATATGAATGGGCGTGGAATTAAAGCGCAAGTGGACAATCTGGTAGTACTGATCGGCAGCAAGCGGCTGATGCTCGACGAAGGCGTCGATACAGCCATCAGCGAGGATACCGAAAGAGAGACGGAAATTACCGGTGAGTCGCTCGCCTTCATCGCCATTGATGGCAAGTTGGAAGCTTTGCTCGGATACAACGATCAAATCAGACCGGAGACAGTCGACACGATCAAGCAGCTCAAGATGCTCAATGTGAAGAAGCTAATCATGGCTACCGGCGATAATGAGGGAGCAGCCTCCCGCGTAGCTCAGGCAGCAGGCATAACCGATGTTTACGCTCGATCGTTCCCTGAGCAAAAAGCGGATCTTGTCCGTGCTCTGAAGCGAGAAGGTTTCAAGGTCGCCGTGGTCGGCGACGGTATCAATGATTCTCCTGCACTGGCTCACGCCGATGTCGCCATCTCCTTGCATGGAGGCACAGAAGCCGCTCGTCACAGCGCCGACGTCATACTCACAGACGATGACTTACGACGCATCCCGGAATCTATCCGCATTGCTAGAGGTGCACTGAGGCTGGTCAGTCAGAATATAACACTGGCAGTGGTGCCCAACGGAGCCGGAATCTGTATGGCTGCTGTCGGATTAATCGGTCCGGCCGGCGCCACTCTTCTCAACAACGGCTCGGCAATCTGCTCGGCCCTCAATGCGCTGCGACCGCTGTACTCATCCGGTTGGTCGAAGGAAGACGCAGCAGGCAGCAAGGGATCAGGTCTGCCTGCCATCACAGACAAGAGCCGAACCGGGGATTAGGCTATCCAGGGGCTAAGGTTGCAATGATGTCAAACTTGATTAACTTTGGTTAGTGTGACTGCTACCATGCTGCCCGCCGTCACTGCTTTTATCGATTACTCCGGCTTCTGATGAGCAATTATCTCCAGGGGTGGGGCGAGCAAGCGCGTTGGTTTTGCTGTTCAAACGATAGGACATCGCTGCGAAAACAGGCTTGTTAGAGCTAAAATATGACTTCATGAAAAGATCGCTACAGCTTACTCGATGTCTTGCAGGCGCCACGATTCTTGTTTTGGCCTCCTGTATCACCAATTTTGCACCCCAGTCTGCTCTTGCGGCTGCTACAGCGACGCTTGCTCAAGGAGAAGAGCTTCTCAACAAGAAACTCTATTCAAAGGCAGCCAACGCCTATCACAGCTATATCCAGAAACACGAGAAGGACTACAAGGGGTATCAGGGAAGGAGCAAAGCTTATCTCGGATTGTTCCGCTTTCGTGAATCAGTAGATGACCTGACTAAGGCGATTAATCTCAATCCCAAGGTTCCGGACCTATATGCCGAACGTGCCAACGCGTGGATTCGCTGGGGAGAGTTCGAGAAAGCAATCAGAGATCTGGGAGCCGCCCTTAAAAACGGCGCTAAAGACAAACGCGACATCTACATAGCACGAGCTCACAGCTACAGGATGATCTCCCTGGACAAAGACGCCGTCAATGATCTGACAGAGGCACTGAAGATAAAGGAAGATCCGGAGACCTATTTGACCAGGGCTGATGAGAACTTCAAAACCAGAGCCTACAAGGAAGCTGGCGAAGACTACTCGAAAGCGCTCAATGGCGCATCAGCCGATCGTTTCGCAATCCTGATACAGCGAGGCGCATGCTACGAAAAGACGAAACGCGTCCAGGATGCCATTGCTGACTATACGACAATGATCGAGATGAAACCGGATCATTATCGTGGGTATCGACTAAGAGCCAGCGCTCTGCTCGATCAAGGCGATCCTAAGAAAGCTCTTGAAGACATAAACAAGTCAATGAAACTGTATCGGGGCGGCAACTGGAAGAAACTGTTCGCGTTGCGCGCTCTAATCTACAAAAAGCTTGGACAGGCCAACCTGGCAGCTAAAGATTATGCGCAGACCAGTACCGCCAAGAAGAAACGGAAGAAATAGACTGCTTTGTCAAACGCCTCACCGGTGGCGGGCGACCCGACCCTCATTTATCGCCGTTTGCAATTGC
>CAYTDR010000460.1:0-6602 GCA_964436185.1 uncultured Candidatus Obscuribacterales bacterium
GAAACCCAACACGACCTTCTTTTTTTCAAAAGCCTTAATGACCGAGATGAATTCTTCCCTGAGCGAAGCGAGGAGTGAGAGATACTGTTTCCATTTGTCAGGATCTTTTAGTTCGATTCCAACTTTGCCGATGACGCTGCTGAGAACAGCATAAGTACCTGCGCGGCTGAGAGGGAGAGAAATGGCTATCTGGTTTACGTCCGATCATCATTTCGGACACGCTAACATCATCAAATACACGGAACGCCCGTTTGACTCGGTCGGACACATGAACGCTTCCATGATTGGTTCGTGGAACGGAGTTGTAGAGCCGGACGACACAGTATATTACCTGGGCGACTTTGCCATGCAACCGCATTTAGTGGCAGAGATTTTGCCTCAGTTGAATGGCAGGAAGCTTCTCATCGCAGGAAACCACGATCGTTGTCACCCGAAGATCGGGAGCCCAAGCAAATGGCTGCAGGCATACGTAGATGCCGGGTTCGAGTCGGTGCAAATCGAAACGCAAATGGAGATTGCTGGAGAAATGGTCTTGTTGCACCACTTTCCATATCGCGCAGAAACAGAGCCAAGGCAGAAGTATTATGGCCAGCGTCCTGTTGACACTGGAGGCTGGCTTATTCACGGACACATTCACAATCGATGGAAGCTATCTGGACGGCAGATCAACGTCAGCGTTGAGAACTGGAACTTCGAACCGGTCGGACTGGAAACAATCGCTGCCATCATCGAAGCCGGACCGCAGCCGACTGCTGAGACACGCTCCTACGATTGACACCCGTACATTTTTCAGAAAGTGCCGAATTTCTCGCGCGAGAAAATCGGCGGAAACAGGAAACGAAATTGTGCCCTTAAGAACCGCCGGCAATGTCGGGAAAGTGTCGGGACTTAATTTTTTGGCTTCAATCAGGCGCAAATCCCGACAAATTGTCGGGAAAAGTGTCGGGATTCTGCGATTTCTTAAATTTGGCCGGAATTTCAACAAAAAATAGCTATTTTTTAGCCGGTTTGTGTATACTAATGGTGGAGGTGAGTAAAAATGTCCGCCAAGAAAACCATGACCCTCAACCTAACCGACCAAGAAATGGACGTTTTGGAAGAGCTGGCTCAGAAGAAGGACATAAGCAAGACGGCAATCATTCGACAGGCGCTTCGCTTGTATCAACTAATTGATTTTCGAATTTCTGAAGGAGAGAAGTTGTATTTCGAAGACAGCGAAAAGAAAGAGAAGTCGGAGCTTATGCTCATATGAGAGACAAAACTGACATCTATCTAAAGGAACTCTCTACTGGGAAGCCAGTCGAGGCGGTACTAATTGATGGTGTCACGATCCGAGAAGTCTCTCTGACTGAGGTCAGCTGGAAGCCGCATCTCGAAGCGAAGGAGGATCAGCTTGTCAAAGACAAGGTGCCTCGCGAAAAGTGGCCTCAACATCTGCATTGGGATTGGACGCGAAAACACAAAAAAGACATCTCGACTGCTTGCGTATCGCTGGCTTGGAATTGAACTCGAAGGAAAAATGCAGGGATTGATGTTGCTTGATACGGTAACAACCGTTAGCCGGCTACCAGAGCAGGCTGGCAAGCCTCTGGTGTACGTCCACTACCTTGCGACAGCGCCCTGGAATTCGGCGGAGTTGACCAACACCCCGCAGTACGGATGGGTCGGCCGAGTATTCATGTCGGCAGCGATTCAAGTTAGTCAAGCCGAAGGGTTCAAGGGAAGACTAGGACTTCACGCATTACCGCAAGCAGAGAGCTATTATGCGGAAATTTGCGGAATGACCGAATTGGGACAAGACCCTTCAAAGGAGAATCTAAGATATTTTGAGATGACAGCTGCGCAAGCAGAAAAATTCTTGGAATGAGGAGCGGCTGTGAAGTTCAACATATCAAAAAAATGGCTTCTTAAGGCTGCCAGCAAAGAAGATAAGATGCCGGTTTCGGCCGGCTCGTTCAGCTTCGACATGGTTGCCGATGACACTCAGGACCCACAAGAAAAGCACATGGTGGTAGCCGAAGAACCATGTGCCTACTTGTCTGTGTTTGGGCGTCTTATCAATATGCGAAGGCGTGAACGGGGGCTGACACTGGAGCGACTGGCGGACATTGCACGCATAGATTTGGATGAGCTGGTTGGAATAGAGCAGGTCCCAGGTTACACACCAGAGCCACGCACCGTGAGTCAGCTGGCTGCAACACTTAAGTTACCGAAAAATCGTTTGCTTCAATTGTCTGGTTGCGTTGAAGAGCAAGATGAGGATCTAACAGAGCAATCTGTTCGGTTCGCCGCGCGCTCTGATGCTCTAGAAAAGCTTACTCGTGAACAGAAGCAAGCACTGGATGAATACATTCGATTACTGCCGATGTAACTCGCATGCAGCCGAGCAATCGACCACTAGCGAAGTTATCCATCAACCGATCTCAAACTGGGCTTGTTGCCCAGAGTAGCAATTAAGCCTATCGGTCTGAATCCGAGCGACAATTTTGAGCTACGTCTTATTACAGATGGTGACCCAGGCAAGATCACCGTTGATGGCTATCTCACGGATTGCAAAATTCAAACGGCGAGCTACAACTGGGAGCAGCTTAACAATCTGATTTCGTCAGCATTTTCGCTACTGCAAACGGTTGGAAGCTTGCTTTCGTTTGTTTGGCTTTTTATGTTCCTATTTGTGTGCTATACCGTCTACTCAATCTTCATGCTGATTAAAAGACAATGGCGCAAGTTCACTTTTAGTTCGAAAATTGGTAGCCATGTGGCGAGCCCCGCTCATGCTCAGAAGATACTTGCTTCAACAGACGATTTTGATGCTTTGGCAAAAACTCTTGAATTGAAAACGACAGAAGAAGTTTCGATGTTACGAACGAAATTGGCGGAGCATATCGGTCCGTTAGCAGACCACCCTTCTCCCCCTGCAGCATGCGCAGAATCGCAAACTCAGAATATTCCTATCTTGAGAACAACTAGCTCCACAGAATCATCCGCAGAGACTCAAAGTGACTGCGAGAACAGCCTGCGCACCACCGAGGCTGCAGGCTGATCCTCTTCGGTCTAGTAGCTTTTGCTGATTATTCGACGATCGCTTGCCACTGCTTATGGTGCCTCATTCGACGCAAACCTCAACATGCCGATATTATGATGAAGGTTGTGGGGATCTCACAAAATGCCTGAACTGATCAAAGCCCAGAGCAAGTAGTCGGTCTCGAACAATTTCAGCTTTTGTGGCGGCTGCATCATCTTGTCCACCCAAGACAACCGGCAAAATTTGCATCAGATGTTCTATCATCATGAAATAATCATTTGATTCAATATTGATGAGCTGATCGATGATATCGATAACTCTTTCGGGATGTTCGGCGACAGCGCATGTAAGAATTTGAGCACAAAGTGAGAGGGTTCAGGGTTGGAAATTAAATCTTGTGAGTCCCGGTGAAGAAGCGGGAATATTGTCATGGAGTGGAACTGTGCCAATGGACCAAGACAAACAATTCAAGGAGAAGGAAGTCGAGCGACTGGTTGTCGAGTCGACCAGCGATAGCTCTGATACAGAACACGCGACTGTATTACGTGTTCCTGACGAGGTTGACGCTAAAAGCCGGCTTCTCCCCACTGGAACGCTCATCGCAGGACACTACGAAGTTCTCTCCGTAATCGGTCAAGGGGCAATGGGCACCGTTTACAAGGTAAGACATTTACTCGTAGATCAAGTTAGAGCGATTAAACTACTTCGAACTTGCAGCGAAAGCCAAACTCTACGCCGTTTTCAACAAGAGGCAAAAGCCTCGTTGGCTCTTCGACACGACAACATTGTACGGGTTTACGAGTTTGGAATTGAGCAGCAGTTGCAACAACCATACTTGGTGATGGAGTATGTTGAAGGCGAAACGCTGAGTGACATTCTCGCACAGAGCGGTAGACTTGATCATGATCATGTATGTGCGATTGCCAAACAGATCTGCAAGGCCTTGTCACATGCACATGCATGCGACATTGTTCACCGAGATATCAAACCTGCAAACATTCTCATTTCAAAAGGCAGTGCTGGAGAGGAAATTGCAAAACTAGCTGATTTTGGCATTGCCAGAATCACAACTCCAGAGGATGGGCAAGATCTCACTCAGACGGGTGAAGTATTTGGTACTCCCTTGTACATGAGCCCAGAGCAATGCCTTGGACAACGGGTCGACGCACGATCAGACATCTATTCGTTGGGATGTGTCATCTATGAGTGTTTGACTGGCAAACCTCCCTTTCAGGGTGCGAGTTCACTAGAAACGATCATGATGCATGCTTCCGGATCCACTCCGAAATTCACGGCCGATGTCCCGCCTTCCGTGACATTGGTAATACTGAAATCACTGGAGAAGTCGCTGAAGCGGCGTTATCAGGGCGCACTCGAACTTGAGGAAGCTTTGCTCAATACGCAAGTGCGAAATTCAAACCTAAGTACTTACCTAAGAACAGAGTGGGCTATCATGCGGCGACAGCCCAACGAGTTGCGCAAGAGTTTAATGTTTGTGTGCTTGATGCTGCCCTTTTTGCTCATCATTTTTTGCTTGAGTCTTGCGTCTGACGCTCAAAGAGAAAAAATATTGAGTCTCAAACAACAGAGTATGAAGGCTCAGCTTATGGCAGAAAAGTCGAACGATCCGGCAGCTTGGATCGGTATTGCTTCTGAACTCGAACAAAAGGGAGATCTCATTGACGCGGAACGAGCATTCCGAAAATCCATTCAGTTAAAGTCCAACAACAAGCAAGCCTGGCTAGGTTTGGCAACGGTCTTACAGAAGCAAGGCAGAACGAAAGAAGCAGAGGCTGCGAAAAAGCAAGCGAGCGAATCACAAGCAGATGGCACCTAAAATGGTGCCATTTCTCCATTACGAGAGAATTGTGTTCTAGTTTGCGGATTCTAGTATCACTTTCGAGACAAAATTATGCCGCGAAGATTATCGTAACTTCCCGCGGTTGCCAATAGTGCAGTTAAATTCCTGGATAATTTTCAACTCGGAATAATGGCATGCCTGGACATGGAAAGACAAAGACAGAAAACGTCCCGCCCCATCCGAAAAGGGTCAGCTTCCAATGTGGTGGCATTATCACGTTGAAAAAATGTGGCCAGAATACGGTCAGTGGAGCGGACAAATTCATCCCATCACAGGCGACAAACTAACGCATTCAGAGTTGTTTCGCATAACCAAACAAGGTGAAGACAAAGGAATAATCAAGCTATTGAAGAAGTAGCTCTTGGGAGAACAGAGCACATGATGAAAACAGATAAAGAGCTGGAGGCAGCTAAAAAGCAGCTTTCCAAGCTGAAGGAATTGTACGAAACTCAGTTAGCCGAACTTAAAGGCAAAGGCTTGTCCGAGGCACAAGCAAAAGACTCGTTATCTTCGTCCTGGACATACGCTATGCAATGCCAGGAAGAAATAGATCTCTATGAGAAACTAAAGCGCGGCGAATTGCCACCAGCCGAAGAGTTCTCTTCTAGAGGCAAATATTTTGTTGCAGCTCGAATAGCAAGAGGAATGACTCAGCGCGAACTAGCTGAGAAGTTGGGCACCAAAGAATGGGCAGTTTCGCGAGACGAGCGGAATGAGTATCACGGAATCTCGATGGATAAGATGGACCGTCTTGCCGCTGTGCTTAATCTCAAAGTGCTTGTTTGCTAAGAAAGCGAATTGATCGAGATTTGGTGCCACCACCTTCAATACCGCTTGATTCTGTCTCGGACGTACTTGTATCTCGACTGCAAGGAAGCGCTGTAGACGCTCCTTTCGCGTGTGGATGTTGCCGCGCGCGTCGCCTTCGATGCGGGTGAATTCATCCATGAAGCGCACTTAAGAGCCCCATGGGTGGTGGCATGCGGGATAAGAAGAATCACTCTTTATCTTGCAATACTATGTTTGCACCACATAGTAATGCAAGATACAAAGGAAAAGGTTAAACATGAAAACAGGCATCCCTAGGAGGTTTTTCGACCAGGCTCAAATGCCAATTGTGATCGCGAGCGCTGGGAGAGATGGTCCGAAGAGGAAATAACCCGCAGGTTTCTGTTGAAATGGTAAGCGGTGGTAGATCCACTAACCGTGGAGAAGGCGAAGCTGGTCGAAGCCCGCAAGGCTGATGAAAAGCCTGAGTTTGATCACATTACCGTCATAATGTTGCTGTAAACTGATAGTAACCGTGGAGAAGGCGAAGCTGGTCGAAGCCCGCAAGGCTGATGACAAGCCTGAGTTCGATCACATTACCGTCATAATGTTGCTGTAAACTGATAGTAACCGTGGAGAAGGCGAAGCTGGTCGAAGCCCGCAAGGCTGATGACAAGCCTGAGTTCGATCACATTACCGTCATAATGTTGCTGTAAGCTGACAGTAATCGTGTAGCAAACAATGGAATAATGAAACTGTTGAAAACACTGGCACTGTGTTGCGGCGCCTTACTGCTCATACTGTCTTTATCAGGCTGTCAGGCAATGCCTGGCCTGGCAAGTGCTGCTGTCAGGAAACCCCTTGTCAAAGACCATGCGCTGAATGGTGAAGAAGCATCGCATACGACTTACCAGGTCAGTAAACCCCTTGTCAAAAACCTGACGCTGA
>CAYTDR010000461.1:0-2992 GCA_964436185.1 uncultured Candidatus Obscuribacterales bacterium
AAACTGATCAACATCTATCTCACTGATGAGATCCTAGATGTTACAGATTCGAGATAAGAAAGATTGGAGAAACTAAGCTCCGTAGACAGCTAGAACTTCGGATATTACGACAACAACGCTAACCGCGCTAAGCCAGTTCATGCAGAATAGAGGTTTCTAACGTAATAAGCATTACTGTCTCTTTCTCTGGCAACAGTTACAGGAGTAGTTTTGGATGTCTTTCTCAATCCAATAAATGAGTCCAGTTGTATGGTCTAAAGCCCCGCAAAACGAAGTTCTCCTGTACAAAAACATCAACGCCGACATCGACAGGTGTTGCACCGAGATACTTTCGCCAGGCTTTCCGGTACTTCTGCACATATCTTTCCACCTGCTGTATCCCCGACGAACTCTGGCGATTCCAAAAATCGTTTGGACTAGCAAGTGATATTGCGGTTTGTCTAGCGAGGTTAGTTGTACAGCCGGCACCTCTGGTGGTGCCGCAACTTTGAAATAATCACCTGGCGCAAGCCTAACCATGAAGGTTCGGACTATGCACAACAACTTCCACTTCCTGCAAGACTTGCTTGTTCTCTTTGGGCTGGGGCTGGTTGCGGTGGTGCTCTTCCACCGGATCAAACTGCCGGCAGTTCTGGCATTCCTGGTCACCGGAGTGATCTGCGGACCGTACGGATTCGGTTTCATCAACGACGTCGAATCCATCTCCGCCCTGGCCGAGATTGGAGTTGTGCTGCTGCTCTTCACACTCGGCATCGAGTTCTCCATTCCTCACTTCATGAGAATGCGGCGATTCCTTCTTCTCGGTGGAGCGCTGCAAGTGGGACTGACACTAGTTGCAACAGCAGCAGTGACGTTGCTCACCGGAGCGTCGTTGGCACTGTCGATCTTCATCGGCATGCTCATGGCGATCTCCAGCACCGCACGCGTCCTGCGCATCCTGGAGAGCCGGCGCGAGCTGGATTCGGCGCAGGGACGGAACGCCCTGACCATCCTCATCTTCCAGGACCTCTGCATCGTCCCGATGGTGTTGCTCACACCATTCTTGGGCGGCAAGGAGATGGCTCTGCAAGACGTTGTCTGGATTGGCGGAAAAGCAATCCTTTTCGTCTTGCTGTCATTCACTGTCGTTCGCTTCTGCCTTCCATGGATCCTCAACCATGTTGCCCAGACTCGCAAGCGAGAAGCCTTCATCCTGTGCATCATCTTCCTCTGCCTGGGCACAGCATGGGGAACTGCACATGTCGGGCTTTCCATGGCATTGGGAGCCTTCGTGGCCGGGCTCGTACTCTCCGAGTCGAAGTACAACCACCAGGCGCTGGGCGAAATCGTACCGTTTCGCGAGATCTTCAACTGCCTGGTGTTCGTCTCGATTGGGATGCTGTTCGATGTGCGAACGGTACTGGAGGCACCACTTTTGGTGGCTGGATGCGTGCTTGTCGTCCTGGTCGGCAAGGCGGCAATCGCAGCGGGCGTGACACGCGTGCTCGGTCACTCCATCAAGGTGTCGATACTGACCGGATTGGCATTGGCGCAGACCAGCGAGTTCGCTTTTGTACTGGGCAAGGTCGGGCTGGACAACGGCGTCATCGACGCAAAAACCAACCAGCTCTTCCTGGCGGTAGCCATTCTCTCCATGATGGTTTCGCCTGCGGTGATTGGCGCCGGTCCCGGGTTGCTCAAGCTGCTTGAGCGCATCCTGCCAAAAAGCCTCGCATCACGGCTTTCACGAGGCATTGAACCGGCAGGCGGCACCGCCAAGCTCGAAGACCACGTAATCATCGTCGGATACGAGCTGAAGGGTCAGCACCTGGCACGGGTGCTCTCCGAATCGAAAATCCCCTACGTGGTGATCGATAACGATCCATTGACGGTGCGCACGGAGAAGAAGAAGGGACTCAACATCGTCTACGGAGACGCCACGAGCCAAGAGGTTCTCCAGCATGCCGGCATCGAGACTGCCCGGGTTCTCGCGTTAACGTTCCGCGATCACACCATCCTTAAGCGCGCCACAGAGCTTGGCGACAGGCTCAACCACTCGCTTCACATCATCGCCGGCGCCGGCGAGCTCAGCGATGTTCGTTCGCTGGTGAAACGAGGTGCAGACGAAGTCGTTCCTGACCAACTCGTCACCTCCATCGACTTCTTCCACCGAGTGCTCGACCGCTACCTGGTCGCCGGCGAAACGATTGATCGATATGTCAACGAGGTTCAAGCGGAATACGCGCACCTTACGCGCGCACTGTTCGAGAAGTACAGGGGCAGCCGTCTCCAGCACGTGCCGTTCAGCCTCGTCATGTCGGTCTACCGAGTCGAGGAAGGAAGCCGCATGGCTGGCAAGAACCTGGGCGATTGCGGGCTGCGAGGCGCAACCGGCGCGACTGTGGTGGCAGTCCAATCCGCCAGTGGAACCAACCACGTAAACCCGATTTCGACTGATTTGATTGAAGTTGGCGATGCCGTCATGGTCCTCGGTCGTCCCGACCAGGTTGCAGAAGCGGCGCTATTCTTCAGCGAACCTGGGTCGAGCCGTGAGTCGGTGTAAGCACATGGGTCAGATTGAGTTTGCTTACGAACGAAAGCGATATCTGTTGCACCGTGAAGACACAGACGTTCGCACCACGGGCGATGGTTGGCATCGCCCCTACGGCTTACACAAACATGAGACACGGTCTGTGACGCCGTCAGTTTGTAGCACACGAGGAGGGGGAACGAGCATACCCCTCCTCATTGTTTTTTGCTATCAGATATGGTGCCTACGATATTTTATAGTCTAGGGCGATGCTCGCGTGGGGTTTCGACCGCCCAGTAGGCCGAAGTCTACATGATCGCGTCGTCCTGCCGGCGCTTGCGCAAGCGGCGCGCAAACTCGCTGCTGAATTCGGCTTCGGTATCGACGCGGCCATGGGGGCCGCCGGCGCATCGGCGTACTGACAATCACCTCTGAGGAACACACATGGGCAAGACATTGAGAATCGCCGCCATTCCCGGCGAC
>CAYTDR010000461.1:3002-4671 GCA_964436185.1 uncultured Candidatus Obscuribacterales bacterium
GGCCTGGTCCAATTCCTCTTCCAAGTGGGTAATATCGAGAAAGGCGCGACTGGGAGAACTGATGTTCGTCCATGCGACATGATCTGGAGGTGACATGGGGTCCGAGAATCTCGAAGGAGCTGAAGCGCAAGCTCCGCGTGCCTTCTCAGACTGGTTGTCATCCCTGGCAGCCAAACTTGTAATTGGGGGCTTCTTCTTCTTCGCCTTCGTCACCGGTGGATTCGTAGCTGGTGCCTCGTTGCATGATCCGGATACTTGCTGGCTGCTTTCGCTTGGCAAGTTTATTCTCGAGACGGGACAGGTCCCGACCTTCGATCCGTTTTCATATACGTTTTCTGCGCTTGCCCCTGATGGCACGGTGCACTTTGACCTGCTCGACAGTTCGTCGCCAGCTAGCGCCACCGCCGGTGGTAGACGCGTTTTCATACCCTATCAATGGTTGACGGAAGTGTTCTTCTTTCTGTCTTATAAACTGGCTGGAGGCTACGGGCTGGTTTCGCTGGTTGCTTGCGTACTTGTCAGCGCCTTTTTCGTGGCACCGATTCTGGTGTACAGGAAAGTCGGTTCATCTATGCTGGTCGGAATTGGCATGGCAGTGCTTGCTTGCATTGCTGCCTCGTTCCATTTCCTCGCCAGACCCGAGATTATGTCTTACTTCTTCCTTGGCGTTTGGTTCCTCCTTTTTGCTAACCTGCGTCTCTGGCTTGAACAAGCAGAACCTTCTTCCCAACCGCCTATTGCGATCTTGATCGGCTTTCCGCTGACGATGCTGTTCTGGGCGAACATGCATACTGCTTATGTCCTGGCATTGGTCGTCTTAGGCGCCTTCTGCCTCATCTCTTCAATAGAAAATTTGATACGAAAAAAGACTATCGGAAAGCCGTTTGCGTGGGCATGGCTTGCCCTCATCCTGGCTTGTGGAGTCACTTTCATTAACCCTCGAGGAGCCACTCTCTGGACTTACCTTCCTGAACTCTTCTTCTCTCCCATCAACAAATATATTGTGGAACTCCGCACGCTCAGCACCGCTGACTTGAAAGAATGGACTTATTATCCTTTCTTGATTCTCTCCGCCGCTGCAATCACGTTGTCCGTGCGAGCCATGCGCAGTTGGAAAAGGAGCGGCACTATTCCTGATTGCGCTTTCTTTTCCTTCATCATGATATTTTCGTCAGTGATCGGAGCGATTTATTGTCGTCGAATCATTCCTTTTACCAGCGTCTTTCTCGTCTGCGAAGCTGCCTGGCTGCTTCATCAAACAGCACCAGCGGCGGAGACAGAAACCGGCGAAAGGTGGTTGAATCTTGTTTGGCGGAACACCGATCTCAAAATCGCCACTCTTCTCAACAAACCCCCGTCGATTGCAGTTCTACTTGCACTGGCACTTCTGGGCGTCGTTCTCATCTCAAGACAGGTTGCAGCTCCGCAAATTCCGCAAAGAAGTAGCGCCTTCCACGCTCCCTACAAAGCCATCTCCTATCTGTCGAAACAGGCTCCGGAAGGGCGTTGTCTCAATCACCCGCAGTTCGGCGATATGATTATCTGGTATCTGCTGACTGATACAAAACCACTCCTGCTCCCAGATCCACAAAGACTGGACCTGGTTGAGAGAAAGCCGAAGGTATTCATCGATACCCGCTTCGACATGTATGGCGCACCACTGGTCAGC
>CAYTDR010000461.1:4681-6601 GCA_964436185.1 uncultured Candidatus Obscuribacterales bacterium
GATTACAACACAATGGTGAACATGTTCCCTGGCTGGAAAGAACGCTTCGACCGCTACCACTTCAACTGGGTATTTCTCAGCGAATCCTGCCCACTGGTTTCCGAATTGAGGAAAGAGGGTTGGATAGAGCTGTACAAGGGCGAGGGCGCGATTGTTCTAAAGTTGCCGTAAGCGAACTTTATCGATCGCGCCCAGACTCTCGATTACTAATACTGCTTGCAACACGCCTCAAGCGCTGTCACTTGGACTGGGTATTTGTCAGCGAATCCTGCCCGCTTGTTTCCGAATTAAGGAAAGAGGGTTGGATAGAGTTGTACAAGACCGAAGGCGCGATTGTTCTGAAGTTGCCGTAAATGCTCTTCCTTTCTATCGACATCCGGCTCAAGTCGTTCCTCGACGCTTTTATCAATCGACGCGCAGACTCGCGGCTGCTGTAGCCGCTTGCGTTAGTCAACGCAGTAACATCCGAGGTTGCTTGCGCCAAAAGCAGCAAGCGAGTCAAGCGCAGAAGTGCCGGGTTGACTTGCAGATTTGCGGACCAGCCGATCTTTTTTACCGAATCAGCTACTGCTCGCATCGACAAACGCCCTCTGTTCTTGTCAGTGAAGAGAGGACGATCGTCGAGGAGTGTCGTCTGATACTCGATAGAATTTCTGTATTGAACAAGTGCATCCTGTGTTTGCGCATCGAGGCGCAGAACGCGGGAATTCGGTTCAGAAGCGATTTCGATTGTGCATTCGCCATTAGCAAAATTGACACTGTTCCAATTCAACTGAACGAACTCACGCAGCCTCATCCCTGTCGAAGCGAGCAACAATGCTACAACTTTGTCTCTAAGTGGAAATCGGCAAGCTTCCTCGAGGAATCGATTCAGCTCCGATTGCGTCAAAGGCTCACGGGTTGTCAGCTTTGTCGTTGGGCGATCGATAGTTTCACATGGTAATCCTGTAACCTTGAAAAAATGTTTCAAGGCAGAAGCACGTGCGTTTACTGCAGAAGCCTTCTGTTCTCTGCTCAAGAACTTGTGGACGAGTGTTCTAAACACAATCGCCTCAGTATCTGTAAGCGTCAATCCACGCTCCATCTCAATAAAGGCAATAAATTGGCGCACATGCAATGCATATGATCGTTTCGTTGAATCGGAGAGTTGCTCTTCCTTCATCTGGCTAAGGTACGAGGACAATAATTCTTGTAGAGTAGTCATGTTCTAGTCCTATAAATTAGGCAACTGCGACCAACTACGTTAGTAGCTGGATCACGCTGACCAAGCGGTTCGACGAATAACTGGTAACGAGTTGGCAGACAGTTACGGAAGCAAATGCTTGCTCCCCACTCCAACTGTATGTTTGAACAACAACGATGCTAACTTTAAGTTGTGAGATAGTCGTGAGAGTCGCAACTGCTTCCGACAGTTAATTTGAATACTGCTGATCTTTTGTAAGACACTAACATGCAACGCGCGGCGTCGTTTAATTGGCAGAGAAGCGTCAAATCGCTGGTATTATTCCCATCGGAATAACTTGCGTTTAATTATTTTCGCGACTGCTTTCGATTGTCACATCACACTTTCTGTCGATCGAACCGTCTATAAATGGGCTACTCGAGTGTCATTGCGAACCAAGAAGCCAAAAAGCATAATACGAATACATTCACTTCAACACACCATTAACAGGGAAGAGCCACTTCACCAAACAACAGATCCAAGGCTCAATTCTAGATTCCCATGCACCGTTTGCGGTGCCACGTCAAACGGCTAGCGCGTCAGAACCAACAACTCCATTCGTTTCTGGCCTAGCATCGCTGCACAATAGCGCTGAATATGGTGCTCGACCGGAAGGACCTCGACAGGGTAGCCGTTCGTGGTTCGTTGTTCGTCTCAACTTCATCTCAATATAAGGAAACCGGAATGAGCAGATACGC